>NZ_QUCY01000035.1:0-19943 GCF_003474385.1 Eggerthella sp. AM16-19 | reverse complement strand
TTCGCCATGACTGTCTCCTTTCTTTGAAGGTGCTTCCTACACCTTCAGTAGCGGTCAGCAGCATTCGCCATGCTGCCGATAGATTGGTGGCGCTTCCTTCGCCACTTCTCCATAACTGCATTTTGAGTTGTTAACATTGTGGAAACAAAGGTTTCGTAAGCGCTTGTGTGCCACGAAGAAAGACATTTCGATTCGACCGTTGCATCAACCGATGTAACTCGCCGAAAACTGTAATGAATCGCATGACAATCACAGTAAAATGTAACGTGCGCAATACAGACTGCATGAGTACGGTTGTCTCATAGCAGCTGTGCGCGACCCCTTTTCGTCCTTCTTCCGATCTGGCGAACTCGGGGGGGCTCATTGAACGCAGATCGTTTGATTAACGATATTCTGCGTTGCTATTTCTTGGGGTTTTAGAGCGCAGGGTGAAGGGGATGATGCCGTATGATTTCAAATCTAACGTTAAGCCAGGATGTGTTCAATACACCCGATATTTGCACGAAGATGAAAATCATGCATGCGGTGGATAAATCGCTTGATCGCGTGACTGTTTCAGAGATTTGCGAAAAGGCGGGCATATCGCGTCAAACGTTTTACCGACACTTCAAAAGCAAGTACGATATCCCCTGGTGGTTCTCGATATTCTGTCGTCAGTTCTATCTGAATGAAATCGGTAGAACCATTGATTGGCGTACGGGGTATTACCATCACATTCGCCTTATCGCCACGGAATGCGATTTTTTCCGCAAATCAATCCAGTACAGCATCAACACGCCATTTGGCCAGACCATCATGCCGCAAAATCGCAAAGTTGTGCTGCTGGAAACGTTGCAATCGTACCGACACGTTCCCGTTGATCATAATATGCAATTCCTTGTTGAAACTTTCTCGAAGCTTGAGTGCGAAGTGCTGAACGATTGGTTCCGTTCTGACGCGGACCCTGACTTGGTTGTATGGACCGATGACTTGGTAAGCCTGGTGCCCGATAGGTTGTATCGTGCGCTTGACATACCTCAGAACGTTTAACGCCGATTGGGCGATATATCAATGCTTTGCGTGGCGCTCCCCAATTCATCGCAGGTTTTGGGTTTGTGGGTTGCGACAGTTCGGGATTTGCGGTTTATAGGATAAGAAGGGCGGCGTAGACTAACGCCCTTCTTATCCTATAAACCGGATTGCAATGCGAACTGCTCTTTGTTAAGGTCCACTATCAGATCAGTTGGTCTGATAGTGGACTATTTTTAGGAGTGCTGAACCTATGGAACCTGCTGAATATCGCCCGATTCAAAATGAGGACGTTGAAGCACTTGGCACCATCCTTGGCGACACGTGGCACGCTTACGCTGATGGCAGGAAGCGGGTAGTCTGCGGGGTTATCGATCTTGCAAACTTTGCACTGCGTAACACTTTTGCCGAAGTGGCCGTTGTCGACAACTCCCCTATCGGCGTAATCATGGCAAGAGCGGGAATACCCGACAAGCAAACTCAGGATCATTGGGCGAGCATCAAACATCATGCATGCGAAGAGCTCAACAAGCTGGGCGGCTGCGCCTCGGACCTTACACGTTTCTTTGACGCCATGGAGAAAGCTGACCGTGACCTGCTTGCGCACAGCGACTGCGACCCGGATTTCGAACTGGTGCTGTTCGCCGTATCCAGCGAGGCCAGAGGGCTGGGAGTCGGGAGCACGCTTATGGACCACGCCCAGCGCTATTTGGCGGCCCAAGGGGCATCGAGGGCATTCCTTTTCACGGACACCGATTGCACGTGGGAGTATTACGAACACAGGGGGATGAGACGCGCTGCAGAGCAGTCGTTCGCGGACGATGGGGCGTCGATTCTCCCCGAGCGTATGTTTGTGTACGAGATGAACCTCAAAGATATCGAGGGGTAACGCAAGAAGCCTAACCGCACGCATGCACAAGAGTAGCCGCTCATCACACGGCTTGCCGCCGGTATAACCGGGCCGAGGCGAAACCCTATTCGGACTCGCGAATACATACGGCGTGCAGTGTCTCCAACTTGAGATCGAGCGCATGAAACGCTACAGCGAATATGGCAGCCACGATGATGTAAAGCATCCATATGCCCGGCGTGAACGGCGCAATGCAGAACACGTTGGGCATAAGAAGGCATGTGCCAGCGATGCCGCCCACTACCACCACGAGCAACGCCGAACGTATAGCTGTGAACGGCATAGACAGGCGGACCACCAGGTTGCATCCGATCCAAGAAGTCAGCAGCACGCACAACGCGGACACCTGCTCGTAGTCAAGGCCCATGAGGTAATAGCCCACCACGTTCGCCACAAGGATGCAACATACCGAGCACACGGCTCCAGGGATGGAGCGGACGATGACGTTTCCCAGGAATCGGCCTCTGATGCGCTCGCGATTCGGCTCGAGCGCAAGCACGAACGACGGTATACCGATGGTGAATGCGCTGATGAGCGTCATTTGGATAGGTTGGAAGGGATACTGCCACGGTGCCGCTATGAACAGCAGGGCGGCGGCGATGGACAGCAGCGTTTTCACCAGGAACAGCAGGGCAGCGGCGATGGACAGCAGCGTTTTCACCAGGAACAGCGATGCGGAGCGCTGCAAGTTATTGATGGAGCGACGCCCTTCGGCTACCACCTTCGGCATGCTGGCGAAATCACTGTCGACGAGCACCAGCTGCGCCACGTTACGCGCGGCATCTGAACCTGAAACCATGGCAATGCTGCAGTCGGCTGCCTTGAGCGCCAACGTATCATTCACGCCATCGCCGGTCATGGCGACGGTATGCCCCGCCTTTTGAAGCGCCAAGACGAACTGCTTTTTCTGCTCGGGCCTTACGCGACCGAACACGCTGTCGCACACTAGCGCGCGTTCCACATCGGATTCGGTTTTCAGCGTGGTTGCGTCAACGAAGCGTTCCGCGCCTTCCACCCCCACCTTCGCTGCGATACCCGAAACGGTATGCGAATCATCACCGCTGATGACAAGCACGCGCACGCCCTGGTCCTTGAAATAGGCGATGGTTTCTGTCGCTGTCGGACGAATTTGATCGCGAATGCCCACGAACCCTAGCGGCTGAGGGGAACCTTGAAGGCTTCCCAACTCATCGAAACCTTGCACGCGGGCGATAAGCAATAAGCGTGTATCAGCGGCCAGTCTTTCAACTTGCGATCCGACGCGTTCGTAATCGTCGCCGAGCACGAATTGCGCAGTACCCATGACATAGCACGACCCGTCCGAAAACTGAACGCCGGACCATTTCTTATCCGAACCGAAGGGAATCATGCGTGAGCACGTTTCGGGACGGCCTTCGGCATCCTTGAAGTAGTCCGCGATCGCTCGCGACGTCTCGTCTGAATCATCGTCAGCACAGGCTATGGCGCGCAACGCGCGGCACGTTTCCCTCTCAAGCGCTTCGGGCGCATCCTAGGCGGCTTCGCCCTCTACGGGCCGCACCCAAGCAACCTCCATGTCGCCCGTGGTGATGGTGCCCGTTTTGTCCAAGCACAGCACATCCACGCGCGCCAGAGTTGCGATGCAGTAGAGCTGCTGGACGAGCACTTAGCTTTTCGACAAACGCACGACGGCCACAGCCAGAACCGTTGATGTGAGGAGAATCAGGCCCTCGGGAATCACGCCCACCAGCGCAGACACCGTGGATAGAATGGCGCTATTCAGCTCCGAGTTGCCCGAGAGATAATCCCTCGCGAAAAGCAGCGCGCCCAACGGAAACATGATGCAGCTGACGAACTTGATAATGCCGTTCAGACAGCGCATGATCTCGGACCGCACGGCCTTGCGCTCCTTTGCCTCGGCGGAGATCTTCGCCGCATAGTTCTCGACACCCACGTGGACCACACGCGCATACACCATTCCCGAATTGACGAACAATCCGCTCATGAGCGTATCACCAAGCTGCTTGCGGACAAGATTGGCTTCACCGGTAAGCAAGCTCTCGTTTACCCGGCAATCACCGCTCACAACCTGCGCATCGGCAGGAACTTGATCTCCGCGACGCAGCACCACCACATCATCGCGCACCAGCCCATCGAGAGGAAGCTCCGTTTCCGCGCCATCGCGCAGCACATGCGCTTTAGAGCCGGCAATAATAGACAGCTTATCGGTGATGCGCTTCGAACGGACCTCCTGAACAATGCCGATCACGGTGTTGCAAACGATGACCACCATGAACAGCATATTCTTATATGATCCCGTGAACAGCACGATAAGCGCCAAGACGGCGTTCACCAAATTGAACAAGGTGCATGCATTGTCATGCACGATCTGACCGACCGATCGCGTTTTCACACCCGCATCGACGTTGCCTTCACCTGCAGCGATGCACACCTGCGCTTCTTCGGCTGTTAGTCCAAGCGCAGCTTCTCCCCCAGCCGTTTCAGTCATACCGCTCCCCTCCAAGGCGCACTATTGCAAAGCAAACTAGAACTGCATGTAACAAAAAGGCCACCGCAATAAGCGATGGCCTTGACGTAACGATGGAGCCGGCAACAGGACTCGAACCTGCAACAGGCAGTTTACAAAACTGCTACGCTACCATTGCGTCATGCCGGCACACGAAAATGCGTGTCGGACTATTGTACGACAACAACCCGGATTCTCAAAGCCTATCCCATAAAAGGTACAACCATCAACGCCAAGATATAGCCGGACACGTTACGTACCCGCATGCGACGAAAAGAGGATGGACCTCCCTCCCATAGGCTCTTGCGCATTTCGCCGAACCACCGTCCCGTGTCTATCATTGCTCATGCGAGCAAAAGCACAGACGGTCTTAAATTCGCATCGCAACCGAACTGTTAACCGCTCTTGTCAAACTATCGCTGGTATCTGGTTATACTGGTTCGCGGCAAGAACCCGCCATCCTGCGAACGCGATATCCCTTTTGGAGTTTCATGACTAACGACGAACAAAAAACTTCCCCTAACGTGACGCCCTCCCCCATGGTGAAAAAGCGCTACCGAGCCGACCGAGACGCCATCGATCGCAAACGCCTCCCCTTGGCGGTGAAGGTGTTCGGCGTGCTGTGCCTTGTAGCAGGCGGAGCCACCGCGGTGCTTTTGGCGATCACCATCGTAACCATGGTGCTGGAGTTCACGTCCGGCAGCCTTGATGTCGAAGCCTCCACCGCAACCGTGGTCATCTTTGTGGTGGAAACGGTGCTGTACACGGCGCTAGCCACCATGTTCGCTATCTTCGGCATCCGCTTGCTGCGGAACAAACGCAAGCATGCCGCCCATGGCACCGAGGCCATGATATTCATTTTGGCCGCCATCATCATCTGCTCCATCATGCTCAATGGCCTGGGAGCCAACGTCATCCCCCATGCCGTGGTGGCGGTGTTCCTGATTGCCATGCAGTCCTACCTCGACCCGACGCTCGCCGGCGAGCGAGAGCTGCGCCGCAAGCTGCGCGACATGGAGACCAGGGAGCAAGCAGAGGACGGCACGCTCGGCCTTGATCCCACCGGACGCGGTTACATCACCCTGAACTTCTTCAACCTGTTCTGGATATTCGTGGTGTGCAGCGTGCTCGGTCTTGTTATCGAAACCGTGTATCATGTGCTGGTAGTGGACCCTGGCGTTTACGAGGACCGTGCCGGATTGCTGTTCGGGCCTTTTAGTCCCATCTACGGCGTAGGCGCGATGCTGATGACCATGGCGCTCAACCGCTTCCACAAAGCGCCTCTCCCCGTGATCTTCCTGGTGAGCGCCGTGATCGGCGGGGCGTTTGAATATGCGGTCAGCTGGTTCATGCAGTTCGCCTTCGGCATCGTTGCCTGGGACTACACCGGAACGTTCCTTTCCATCGACGGCCGCACCAACGGCATGTTCATGGCCACGTGGGGCGTGTTGGGATTGTTCTGGGTGAAGCTATGCCTTCCCTGGATGCTGAGGCTGGTCAACCGCATTCCTTGGAACTGGCGGTATACGCTGACCACCGTATGCGCCGCATTGATGATAGTGGACTGCGGCATGACCTTGATGTCGCTCGACCGCTGGTATCAACGCGAGACCGGCGTCGCTCCCGATAACGCCATCTCCCGCTTCATTGACGATCACTTCGACAATCAGTATATGGAGGACCGTTTCCAGAGCATGTCGATCGACCCGGACAACGCGGCACGTACGCTGTAGCGAGAGTCTTGCCGACGATGCTCAAGACCGGCATCGGCGGCATCTCGAAAGCAACGCCCCTCTCCGACCGAGCGCCTTTCCCGTGCGCCTACCCAGAGGCGTTACGACAGCAGAAGGACAATCGTTCACGTATGCGATCGCGGTTTACAGCCGTCTTCCCGAAGGTATTGCGGCGGCAGGCAATGCGCTCTTCGCGCTGCCTGCCGCCGTCTCATCATGTAGCTCCACGATATTTCGCCACAGCCGTTTCGGTATGAACTGCCTTCGAAGCTCCGGGTGGTAACGAGCTGAGATGGCCATAGCATCGTAAAAACCTTTCCACGCCGCCTGCATTGCGGCCTCTTCATCGGAATGCTGCGGCAGATGCACCTCATCGGTTTGCGCAATATACCAATTTGCACCATCGTAGATGCCCGCAACCTGATGCACCTCGTCGTATATGACGAAACGCTCGGTGTTGAACCGACCCGCAAACCAGCCCATGAGCAACGGCACCACATTGGCCTTGGGGTTGCATTTTGCGAACCATATGCCGTTTTCAAAGTGCTCGAAACGCAGGAACTGCATCATGAGATGCCGCTCGTTCATCACCGAACGGTCAAGGCGTGCAACGGGACCGGCAATAGGGTGAGCCATGTTGCGAATCAAACCGGCATTCGCAGCGGCAGGCCGCGCCATGACATGCCGGACGAACCGGTATACCGCAACACCAGCCGAAGGGTCATCTGACAGCGATGCGTGCAACACCGCATCCCAAGCATCCAGCCCTGCCTTTCGCACGATTCCCGCCTTAACGCGCGATGCCAGCGCCGCATCGGTTTCGATATATCGCACGCTTTGCCCCAACCGAGGCTGCAACCCCGCTTCGCTCGAAAAGTCCTCGGGCTGCTCATGAAGCGCATACGCCTGAAAAATAGCCGAAAGCAGCCCCTCTGTGGTGCCGTCATGCACATACGCGACATTGCCGAGCGGCTCCAGCATGGCATCCGCGCTCATGCGGGCACCTTCTGCCGGCCCTGCAACGCGTGCTGCCAGCCGAAGACCCCGTCGGCTATCGCAGCGACTTCGGCAGCCGCCGGCCCCTGCAGCTGCCGCGCCCCGATCGCGCCACCTGCCGGCATGGCAGCCTTATCCCCCGCGCCTATGGCGGCGCGCCCGACCTCGGACCCGAACAAGCTGAGCTGACCGGGCAGCACCTTGGCGGAGCGAGCGCCATGACGACCGCCTTCGATGGGGCTTGCCAGCTGCGCCCGCAAAGCCTCGGTGCAAAACTCCACCCCGTCGCCTTGGTACTTCCCGTTGCAGGTAATGAAATAGCGCGCCCGCTTGAACGCGATCCCCAGCTTTCGAAGCTCCCCTTCCCGCAAACAGGTTGTGCGTCGTGCTCGCAAGATCAAACGGGCCCCACGTGGCCCTATCCCCGGCACGCGCAGCAATACTTCCAACGGCGCCGTGTTCACCTCCACCGGAAACAAATCCAGATGGCTTACCGCCCATGCAGCTTTCGGATCTACATCCATCTCCAAGTTCGGGGCATCGGCGCTGATGATTTCCGATACATCGAATTTGTAATAGCGCAGCAGCCAATCGGCCTGATACAGCCTGTGCTCACGGTTCAGCTGCACCCCGATGTTCTGCGGCAGGCGCTCATCGGAGCTTACCGGTAGATAGGCGCTGAAGAACACGCGCTTGAGCTGCAGGGTTTTATAGAGCGCCTGCGACAGGTTGAGAATCTGGAAATCGGTTTCAGGCGTGGCTCCTATGATCATCTGCGTGGACTGCCCTGCCGGCACGAACGCACGCCCCCGCTCCTTCGGACGGGTGGAAGGCAGATACGTTGTGCTTCGACGCGATATCCCGCGAGACTCGCGGTCCTGCGCCATGTTGTCTCGGATTTGACGCATAGGGGCTATGATTCGCTGCTTTGTTTTCTGAGGACATAGCAAGCTCAAGCTTGTCTGACTGGGCAGCTCGAGGTTCACACTCATGCGATCTGCAAGATGGCCAAGCCTATCGATGAGCTCCGGCGAGGTACCCGGCACGGCCTTCGCGTGGATATACCCGCGAAACCGGTGATGTTCGCGTAGCAGCTGAAGCGTGCGAATCATAAGCTCGGTGGTGTGGTCGGGCGACCCGATGACGCCCGAACTGAGGAACAGCCCTTCGATATAGTTACGGCGGTAAAACGCCATGGTGAGATCGGCCAGTTCTTCGGGCGCGAACGCTGCACGGGGCACCTCGTTGCTGCAACGGTTAACGCAATACGCGCAGTCGTATACGCATACGTTGGTCATGAGAACCTTGAGCAACGAAATGCACCGCCCATCGGGCGTGAAGCTGTGGCAGCATCCGGCGCCGAGCGCGTTGCCGACATAGCCGGCCTTCGAACCGCGCTGCAACCCCGACGACGTGCAGGCGACATCGTACTTCGCCGCATCGGCGAGGATCTCCAGCTTCTCCTGCACATCCATGGCCAGTCCTTTCCACAAACATCCGTACGTGTAGTAGGCACATACTATACTCGTACGCTTGTTCGTGGTCAAGAACGTTTGTGCGATATTACCGCGGCACCCCGGTTAAATCGAACGCGGGAATGAAACTGTCCTTCGCCGCACCCCCTTGCTGCCAGAAATAGTCCTCGATGCCTAACGAATCGGCATAGTCCAGCAACTCCTCGTATTCGCCATCAGATACGCGTCCGCCCAGTTCAGGGCAGCGCTGAAGCTGGCGTTGCGCCCACGCATCCCCAGCTTGCGCCGCATCGGCGAGCACCGGCGTGTACTGGTTCATCAGCGACAGCAGCACACCGTTTCCGAAACGCTCCCATATCGTGCGCACCACGCGCTTGGAATCCTCCAAGGCGCCGGGCAGCATCAGGTGGCGCACCACCACCCCGCCCGTGAGGCGCGGCTGTCCGTCCACCTCATCGCCATCGGGACCGCCCACGCAACGCACCATCTCCTCAAGCGCCGCCATGGCCACCTCGGGATAGTCGGACGCAGCGGAGTAACGGCGGGCAAGGCTGCTCGAGCAGTACTTGAAATCAGTCAGATACACGTCCACCGTGCCGACGTTGTCCCGCACAGCCTGCACCGTCTCGTACCCCGAGGTGTTCCACACCACAGGCAGGGCCAAACCACGCGCACGGGCACGGGATACGGCGGCGCGGATGTGGGGCGAATAGTGCGTCGGCGTGACGAAATTGACGTTCAACGCCCCCTGTTGCTGCAGGTCAAGGCACATATCCGCCATCTCATCCACCGTAACGGGCACGCCAGCGCGCCCATCGGCGATCACTTGGTTCTGGCAGTACACGCATCGCAGCGGGCAGTTCGAGAAGAACACGGTGCCGCTGCCGCGAGAGCCGCTGATAGGCGGCTCCTCCCACATATGCAATGCCGCACGGGCAACCACCAGCTCCCCTTGGGCCCCGCACGCGCCGCGCTCGCCGGCAGCGCGGTCGACGCCGCACGCCCGCGGGCACAGCCGGCAGCAAGCCAACGATTCTTCGAACTCCATAGCAGACCCTTCCCCGCTTCCCTACGCGATTGCGCGTCGAAACCGCCCGCACGCGCCACTGCCTGCTGCGACGTAGCGCTCGCCCCGCCAATCGACGGCCCAGCCGCCCAGCCGACGAAACGGACCCGCATCGCGCAACCCGGCTCTGCGGCGCACGGCTGCGGCATCGCTCAGATCAAGCAAATGCGTAATCGCCCACACCATCAAAAAGGGCCCGCAATGCGCCACCCGGCACGCAACGGGCAGCATGCGTCGGCAATTGCGCCCTTCCAAGCAGCCGGGCCACCGCCTTGCGGACCCTCATGCGTCATTCGATCGCCCTTTACGGGCAAGACGCCTAATTAAAACCGGGATAGGCGCCCGTCATGCCATCGTCGTCCATGATTCCGGCATCGCCGTAATCATCGCCCCAGTCGGCTTCATCGTCATGGTCGTAATCATGGTCGCCGTACGTCTGCTCGGCGCGGGTCCAGTCCAGACCCTCCTTCGCGCACGCGTCCTCCTCGCGGTAGACCAGCGACAGCGCCGAGGGAGCCTTGTCCGAACCGCCGATGATGGCCAGAAGCTCCAGCAGACGCTGGACGGCCTCAGCCTGCGGCAGGATAAGGTCGGCATCGTCGGCGGTGGTCAGGGCCGCGGTAAGCTCGCCCATGAGCATCTCCACGGTGTAGGTGCCGTCGAAGCGGCCGTCGGTGACGGCGGCCAGCAGCGCATCGCCGGCCGGCGTGATCGCACCGGCACGCATGCCGGCGATCTCGCCCATGTCGGAAGACGTGCGCACCGCGTGGTACAGCGCATCCGCCTCCACGGCGGCGACCAGCTGCGCCGCAGCCTGCAGGCTGTACGCGGCGCGGGCAAGCTGGGCCGAGCCCGGGCCGCCGGCATCGGTGACGTGGGCGACCAGCAGGTCGAGCACCTCGCGCGCAGCCTCGACGCAGTCCTCTTCGCCGCCTACGAAGCAGCCCAGGTTCTCGCGAACCGCGAACGCGTCGGGCACGGCCACGTCGGTGACCACGAGCGGCGCCTCGACGGCGACCAGGTCGGCGACGCAGGCCATGGCGTTGAGCTCGCGCGCGAAGGTGGGCGTGGTGCACGACAGATCGATGATCTGGGTACCCTTTCGGGCGCCCTGAACGATGCCGTTGTCGCCGAAGTACGCGTCCTCGAGCGCGGTTTGCGTGGTGAAGTAGGTGAGGACGGCGTCGGCAGCGCCCGCATCGCCTACGCGCTGCCAGCCCGCACCGCACAGGCGATCGGCCACCATATTCCCTACCGTATCGTTTCCATCGAACACGAAAGCCTTCGTCATGGCTTAATCCTCTTTCTTGATCTTGCGGGCGATGCGATCGGCCACTGAAAGCTCCTCGCGCCTATCGCCTCCCCAAAACACCACAGCCAGCATGCCCGGCCCCACATGGCTGCCGATGACCGGCCCGATGCTGCTTTCCAAAAACAGCAGGTTGTCGTCCTCTTTCGCCAGCAGCTCCTTCAGACGCGCCGCGTCCTTGGGGCAGTCGGCGTTGCCGATGACCACGCAACGGCCCGGCATTTGATCGGTCATGCGCTTCGAGCAGTACTCGGCCAGCTGCCTGATGCCCTTCTTGCGCCCGCGCGCCACGCCCGTCAGTGCAAGCTTGCCCTCGATGCTGATGTTGAGCAGCGGCTTCACATCGAGCTTCGCGCCCGCATAGGCAACGGTGCTGGGGATGCGGCCGCCGTGGCGCAGCGATTCCAGATCGTCGACCATGAACTCGGCGTCGACGAAGTAGCGCGCCTCCTCGGCCCACGCGGCCAGCTCGCGCGCCGTCATGCCGTTGTCGCGCTGGTTGAGCGCCTCGTAAACCAGAAGCGCCTCGGCGACCGATGCCAGATAGGTGTCGACCACGTACAGCTCGGCCTCGGGGTGCTCGGCGATCAACTGGTCGCGCATCATCACCGCCGTGTTGAAGCTGCCGGAAAGGCCGCTGGTGAAGCTCAGATACACCGTGGGAACGCCGCTCTCGATGGCCTTCGAGAACACGTCATGGAACACCGTCACAGGCACCTGCGCCGTGGACGGCTGCGAACCTGTGCGCATGCCCTCGTAGAACTCATGCGGCGTGATGGTGCGATACAGATCGTCGCTATGCTCACCCTTTTCGTCGATATAGGGAAACTCCAGCAGCTGCACGCCGGAACGGTCGATCACCTCGAAGGGGAGGTCGCAGCAGGAGTCGATGATCAGATTGCATTTCGGCTGGGCTTCCATGCATCTCCTTTCGTTGGAACGCCCGCGCCCGCAGGCGGTGGGCGGGTTTTCGCTTCGCGCTTAGGAAGCGCAGGTCAGGGCCGCCTTCGACCCTGTCAACTTGCCCGATATAGCATGCGCGCACTCGTAGGCGACGCCGACGGCCGGGCCTACATGCAGCCCCACCACCGGGCTTACCGGCAGCACGCTGACCTTGCGGCCGAGCATGGGCTCGATAACCTCGTGCGCCCATTTCACGGCCGGGGCCTTATCGCCGATATAGTGCACCACCACATCGCGCAGGCCATGCTCCTCGATATCGGCCTTCATGGCAGCCACGATCTTATCCAACGCCTTCTTGCGCGTGCGAACCTTGGCGAAGGTGACCGGTGACCCATCGCGCACGGTAAGCACCGGCGCCAGCTGGACGAGGTTGCCCAAAAGCGCTGCCGCGCCGCCGATGCGCCCGCCTTTCTGCAGAAACGTCAGACTCTCCGGCGTGAACAGGAAACGAGTGCGCTCGATAGCATCGAGGGCCGCCTGCGCCACGCCGCGCAGATCCTCGCCCCCATCGCGCGCCGCCACGGCCTCGAGCACAGGGAAGGCCTCGTCGAAGCCGCACGACTGCGAGTCGATAAGCTCCCACTCAAAGCCGATGTTGCGCGCGGCCACCGCGCGGATGGCGCGCAAGGCGCCATCATAGGCGCCCGAAAGCCCCGTGGAGATGAAGATGCCGCACACCTGATCACCGGCGCGGGCCGCATCCTCGAACACCTCCTCAAGCAAATGCTGGGAAGGCTGGCTTGACGTGGGGATATCATCCACCATGTCGTAGATATCGGCATAGAACGCATCCAGGTCCATGGTTGCGTCCTCGTATTCCATGCCATTGCGGTTCACGTACAGCGTGACCACCTGGATATCAAGCTGGGCGGCCATCTCCTGCGTGATCGAAGATACGGAATCGGTGATGATCCTGATCATGAATCCCCCAATCGGAAGCGCGGCTTGAGCGCGCATGCATTACATTCAACCCTACGCGATACCGCGAAGCTTGCCAACAAGCGCGCGGCGGCGCTCACAAAGACCATACTCCAGGCCCACCGGATAAGTGTGGGGGTTGAGCATGCGCTTTTGGCTTTCATCCAAGCAGGCCAAGCCTTCACGGCAACGCCGCTGCGCTTCCATAGCGCTGCGGTCGCTTGCGTCGAGCACCACCTGACCGTTGCGGGCCAGGGGCTCGAGCATCGTGGAAAACCGCTTGCCCGCAAGCTTCTTGCGGCGCATGGAATCGAGCGGGTCCACGATGACCTGGCCTTCGTCCACGTCGGCGTTCACATCGAACACCATATCGCCGGCGATGGTGCCGTCGTCGTTATAGTAGCGGCGAACATCGAGCACGCCCGGCACCGTCAGCTTCGCCGCCGACTCGCTGATCTTCAGGCGATCGACCCACTCAGCCTGCCCCGGGGCACGCGTCGCCGAAAGCTTGTACACGCCGCCGAGCGTGGGCTGGTCGAACGCGCAGGCAAGCTTGGTGCCCACGCCCCAGCTGCTCACGGGAGCGCCTTCGTCCAAGATGGACTGGATGGTGTATTCGTCTAGGTCGTTGGACAGCACGATGCCGCAATCGTCCAAGCCGGCCTCATCGAGCATGCGGCGCGCCATCTTCGCCAACCAGGCCAGGTCGCCCGAGTCGATGCGGATGCCCGCCAGGCGCTCGCCCCGGGCGCGCATCTCAAGGCCCACGGTGATGGCGTTGCGGATGCCCTGCTCCACGTCGTAGGTGTCCACGAGCAGCACGCAGTTGTGCGGGAACTCGCGCGCATAGGCGCGGAACGCCTCCAACTCGCTGGGAAACGACATGACCCACGAGTGCGCATGGGTGCCCGACACCGGCAGGCCGTAGGTTTTGCCCGCAAGCACGTTGGACGTGGACGCGCAGCCGCCGACCACGGCGGCGCGGCTTGCCCACATGCCGCCGCCGGCTCCCTGGGCGCGGCGCAGGCCGAACTCGGCAACGGGCAGGCCATGAGCCGCCAGGCACACGCGAGCGGCCTTAGTGGCGATAAGCGTTTCGAAGTTCACGCAGTTCAGAAGCGCCGTCTCGATGAGCTGGCAATCCATGATGGGACCCATCACGCGTACGATCGGCTCATGCGGGAACACCACGGCGCCCTCGACCACGGCATCGACGTCAACGCGTAGCGAGAACGTGCGCAGGTACTTCAGAAACGCGGGCTTGAACAACCTGCCCCCGCCGGGCGCATCAAGGCTTGCCAAGTAGTCAACATCCT
The DNA here is from genome assembly GCF_003474385.1 of Eggerthella sp. AM16-19. Classification (NCBI taxonomy): domain Bacteria; kingdom Bacillati; phylum Actinomycetota; class Coriobacteriia; order Eggerthellales; family Eggerthellaceae; genus Eggerthella; species Eggerthella sp. AM16-19. The sequence goes on along the minus strand of NZ_QUCY01000035.1, from coordinate 5,743 downwards.
CGGCGCTGAACGCGAACCCGTCGATGAGCTCGGCAAGCTGGTCCATGCCGCAGGCGATGGCATAGCCGCCGCGAAAGGGATAGTCGCGGAAATACGCATGGAAGCACGCCTGCGTGGCGCCCTGCCCCGTCTCCCAATACCCTTGTGCCATGGTCAGCTGATACAGATCGGTGAGCAGCTCGTGGCCGTTTTCCCCGTGCACGTTGATACCTCCTGACGCAGGCGCCCCCGCTTTCTGCCCAAGCGGGGGCGCGAAATGCTGCTAGTTGCCCTGCGGGGCGCCCTGGCCTTCGCCGGCGCCTGCGGCCTTATGGCTGCGGCGGCGCGTACGGCGATGCTGACCGGGAGCCTGGCCTTCCTGGCCGCCTTCCCGCTGTTTGCGCTGGCCGCCCTGGTCGGGACGGGGGGCCTGAGCCAGGCCCGACGACTTTTGACCCGGACGCACGCGGGGCTTGGGACCTTGGCCGTCGGGCTTGCCGCCGCGCTGCGCGTCGGCGCCGCCCTTGGGACCTTGGCCGCGCTTGCCCGCCTGCTGGGCAGATCCGGATTGCTTGCCGCCCTGGTTCTGCTGCTTGGCGTCCTTGCCGCCCTGGCCACGGCGCTTGCTCGGCTGCATGCCGCGACGCTTGGCCTGGCCTTCCTTGGGCTGCTTGCCGCCCTGACCGGATTGCTTGCCGGCGGATGCAGCGTTTGCAGCTTGGGCGGAATCGGTGCGCGAAGCCTGGTTCTCCCCGGCCTGCGCAGCACCGCCCGACACCTTGGTGGAGCGGCGGCGACGCGGCTTGCGCGCAGGCTGCGATTCGGCGGCCTTCTGCTCTGCGCGCTCGCCCTTGCCGCGTCCGCGCCTGCTGGAGCGACCGGGCTTGGCCTCGCCGGCGCCGTCGGCCTTCTTGCCGCCCGGGACGTGACGCACGCTGGCGCGTTCGGCAAGCTTGTCCTTGCCCGACAGCTGCGGCGTGGCCAGCGCCGCGGCGGCGCCGAAGGCATCGCCGGGCTGTTCGCTCAAAGCACGTTCCCAGGCCTCGCATCCCACGCACTTCGGACGTGCGCCCTCCTCGGGTGCATCGAAGTCGGCAAGCGGGACGCGCACGGGCTTCTCGCCCTCGATGCGCAGCGACACCACTTCGCGCGGAACATCCAAGTCCACTACCTTCGCCGCGCCATCAGGCGTTTCCACCTGGGCGTTCTTCTTCGGCGCACGGCTTTTGAAATCCTTGTAGGCGTCATATTCATAACGAAGACAGCACATGAGCCTGCCGCACACGCCCGAGATCTTCTGCGGGTTCAGCGACAGGTCCTGTTCCTTGGCCATGCGAATGGACACCGGGCAGAACTCTCCGCCCAGGCGTTTGCAGCATAGCTCCTGGCCGCAATGACCAAGGCCGCCCACCATACGCGCCTCGTCGCGAACGCCGATCTGGCGCATGTCTACGCGCACATGCAGGCGCGATGAGAGCGTTCGCACCAGCTCGCGGAAGTCGACGCGGTTCTCGGATTCGAAGTAGAACACGGCCTTGTCGCCGTCGAACAGGTACTCCACCGAAACCGGGCGCATCTCCTCAGAGGCCTTCGCGGCAAGCTCCTTGAACACGGGGAGCGCCTCAGCGGCGCGGGCCTCGAGCTCGGCCTGCTTGGCGCGATCTTCGTCATCAGCCACGCGCAAGATGGGCTTCAAAGGGGTTTTCAGCTTCTTGACCTGGTCGGGCGTTGCCTCGAACGCAGGCTCGCCCATATGGCCGAACTCGGTTCCCCGGGCGGTTTGGACCACGACGTCGCATCCGGCGTGCAGTTCCAGCTCGCCCGCATCGAACCACAGCGTTTTAGGGTTGTAGGGCAGGTTGACAGGCGCTATGCGGACCATGGCGCTCCTTCTTTCTATCTGGCATACGCCCGCAGCGCCGCATTGGGCAGCGCACGGCCGTACAGTATGTCGCGAACCTCGAGCAGCATCGCGTCGATGCACGTCTCAGGAGATACATTATAAGAGATGGCGACGTCGCAGCGGCGCACGGCCGCGATAGCAGCGGCGGCACGCGCGGCGTCGGTACGCGCCGCGGCTTCCTCGATGGAGGGCCTGACGTCAGCGTTGACCACTTGTTCAGGCGCGCCCGCGGCCTGGACCATGATGTCGCGCAGCCACGAGCGGGTGATGCCGGTGAGCTGACGCAGCGATTCGGCGGTCTTTGCCGTGAGCTGGCGCTTGTTGCGCGCCTCGATCTGACGGATGGCCGATTTCGCCAGGAAGTCGGCGTTCTCGGCGAGCTCGGCCTCCTGCTCGGCACGCACGGTGTCGAGCGGAAGCTTCACGCGCACCACCAGATCGGCGGCGAACCCGATGACGTCCCAATCGTCGGCGCGGCGCAGGCACGCCAGCACCTCGAGCACCCGGGCGCGGAACTCCAAGCGCTCGTTGGACTTCAGGAACTCCACCGCGCGGGTGATGGAGCCATCGCAGGCTTGCAGCGCCACGCGCGCCTGCTCGGGGCTTGCGCCCGAGTTCTGCACCACGATGCCCGCCGCCTCGGAAACCGGGATGGTGCGGAACGGCACTACCTGGCAGCGCGAGACGATGGTGGGCAGCACGCTTTCGCGGGTGCGCGCGAGCAGGATGAGCACCACATCGGCGGGCGGCTCCTCGAGCGTTTTCAGGAACGCGTTGGCCGCCTGCACGCCGAGCAGGTCTACTCGATCGAGGATGTAGACCTTGCGATCTGCCTGGATGGGCGCCAAGGCCGTGTCGGCCACGATACCGCGCACCTGCTCGACCAGATAGCCGGCAGCGCCCTCGGGCTCGAACATGCGCACATCCGGGTGCTTTTTGCGCATGATGCGCCCGCAGGTATCGCATGCGCCGCAATTGCCGCCGCGAGGGCCCTTGGGGCCTTTCGGGCACAGGATGCCCTGAGCGAAGGCGAGCGCCGCAAGCGTCTTGTTTGAGCCTGCCGGCCCGCAGAACAGGTACGCGTGGCTGACGCGCCCCGATGCCACGGTGGCGCGCAAGAACTCGCGCACCTGCGGCTGGCCCAAGATGTTCTCGAATGCGTCTGCCATAAGCGCTACTGCTGCTCCTTGCCCGAACGCTCCGCGCGAGGCGCCGATGCGGAATCCTCACGGTAATCAACGCGCCCCTCATGGGTGCGGTGCACGTCGAGGCGCTCGAAGTAGGCCTCGTTGGCGCGCACGAAATCGCCCATCCACGGGAACAGGTCCGCCAGCTGGGCGAACACCTGCACAGCCGTATGCGATTTGCGCCCGTTCGAGCGCACCAGGCGCACGCGGCGCGGGTTCTTTTCCGCGATCTCCAAAAACGCCGCGTTCACGCGGGCATGAAAATCCTCGCCGGCTCGCTCCATGCGATCGGCCCCGGCGCGGCGCGTGGCGCGCTCCAGGCCCTCGGCGGCGCTGTCGGCCACCAGCAAGATGGTGCGATCGGGCACGATGCCCTGGCACGCAAAGGCATTCGCCGCCTCCACGAACGCCCGGTCGAGCCCGCGCCCGTAACCTTGGTAAGCCACGGTGGAATCGGTGAAGCGGTCGCACAGGACCACGGCCCCGCGCTCGAGCGCCGGGGCTATGACCTGGCTGACCAGCTGCGCACGGGCCGCCTCGAAAACGAGCAGCTCGGAAGCATCGCACATATTGGAGTTCGCCGGGTTCAGCACCACGCCGCGCAGCTGCTCGCCCACCTCGGTACCGCCGGGCTCGCGAAGGCACACGACCTCACGGCCCATAGCCGAAAGGGCGTTGGCCAGAAAGCGGATATGGGTGGTCTTGCCGGCGCCATCGCCGCCCTCGAACGTGACGAACACGCCGCGCTCAGGCGCCTGCTCTGCGGAAAGCCCCTGATCGACGGCTTGCGCGGGAGCAGCCGGATGCACCGGGGCGCCCGAAGCCGGACGGCCCTCGCGCATCATCGGCACCTCGCTCACGATGCCCGTGTTGCGGATATCGGCCACGTTGCTATCCCTGCACGGCGCCGGCCACGGCGGCAGCCACGGCTTCCACGGCGCGCGGGTCGAACGGCTCGGGCATGATGAAGTCCTCGCACAGCTCATCGTCGGAGACGAGCGCGGCAAGCGCCTCGGCGGCGGCAAGCTTCATCTGCTTCGTGACACGCGTGGCGCGCGACTCCAGGGCGCCCTTGAAGATGCCGGGGAACGCCACCACGTTGTTGATCTGGTTCGGGAAGTCCGAGCGGCCGGTGCCCACCACGCGAGCGCCGGCGGCGCGGGCCACGTCCGGGAAGATCTCGGGCGTGGGGTTGGCCATGGCGAACAGGATGGCGTCGGAGTTCATGGACTCGACCATCTCAGCGGACACGATGCCCGGGGCGGAGACGCCCACGAAGATGTCGGCGCCGCGCATGGCGTCGGCCAGCGTGCCCTCTTTGTCGTCGAGGTTGGTGGTGGCGAGCATGGCGCGCTGGGCCTCGTTGATGCCCTCGGAGCGCGAGTTGATGATGCCGCACTTATCGCACAGGATAAGGTTCCTGAAACCGTAGCTGAGCAGCAACTTGGCGATGGCGATGCCTGCGGAGCCGGCTCCGTTGACCACCACGCGGCATGCTTCCTTCTGCTTGCCCGTCAGGCGAAGCGCGTTGATGACGCCGGAAAGCACCACGATGGCGGTGCCGTGCTGGTCGTCATGGAACACGGGGATGTCGAGCTCGTCGATCAGACGGCGCTCGATCTCGAAGCAGCGCGGTGCGGAGATGTCCTCGAGGTTGATGCCGCCGAAGCTGGGAGCGAGGCGCTTGACGGTCTCGACGATCTCGTCGACGTCCTGCGTGTCAAGGCACAGCGGGACGGCGTTCACGCCGCCGAAGGACTTGAACAGCGCGCACTTGCCCTCCATCACGGGCATGGCCGCGGCCGGGCCGATGTTGCCCAGGCCGAGCACGGCCGAACCGTCGGAGACGACGGCAACGGTGTTGGCCTTCATGGTGTACTTATAAGCATCGGAAGGGTTCTCGGCGATCTTGCGGCACGGCTCGGCGACGCCGGGGGTGTAGGCCAGCGCCAGGTCCTCGCGCGTTTCGATCCTCATCTTCGGGACGGTTTCCAGCTTGCCCTGCCACTGCTCATGCAAACGCAACGATTCCTGTGCGATATCCATGCTGCTCCATGCACCTTTCCCTATGCGCGGCGCCGACGGCGCCGTTTAACGTGAGTGTTCCCGCTTCCTTGCGAAAACGTATGTCCAGCTAGGGATTATACCCCTTGCACCTTGACGCCCGCACGCCGCGCACGCTCTCCCCGAAAAACGCCCATGAGGTGCGTTTCGCCCGATGAGCAGGGGGCGTACATAGAATAGGCAAGCGGATGCGGAAGGGGGCGCCAAACCTCCGGGCCGCAACGTCGACGCCGGGGCCCGATGCGCGGCAAACCGTTTTCGACATGCGATACGCCCGGCAAAAGCAACGACAGATGAGGACGAAGACGCAAGGCGATACGCGGCGGGCCTCCCACTCGTTCGCGGCGACACGAATGCACGCCCCCTTCACAGCACGCGGTCACGCGAAAAGACCCCGCCCCCGCTCCTCGGATTGCATGGAATTCCCGCGCCGAGCCGCCCTATGGCGCACAATAGGGGTACGCATCAAAAGGAAAGGAACAACGTGGAAGACGAGAACACCGCCGCTTGGACGGCTGCGGACGGCAGCGAGGTGCTCGCGGCCGCGGCGCAGCCCGGCGCGCTCACCGCCGACGCCGTGGCCGACGCCGTGTACCGCGCCGTGCGCCGC
>NZ_QUCY01000034.1:298-20012 GCF_003474385.1 Eggerthella sp. AM16-19 | reverse complement strand
AGCTCCGCCACGCGTGCGGCCTCGCGGGCCTCGTCGTCGGCCGCGGCGGCGCGCTCGTGCTCGCGCTCGGCCGCGCGATCCTCCTCGATGCCGTCCTCGATCGCGGCGGCCTCGGCCTCGTCGCGCTGCGCCTGCTCGCGCTGGCGCTGAAGCTCGGCCTCGATGCGCTCCTGCTCGAGGACGGCCAGGCGTTGCTCGAGCTCGTCGAGCTCTGCCTGCTTGGGGAACGGCTCCTTGGCCGCCTTCTGGGCGTCGGCGAGCGCGCGGTGGGCGGTCCCCAGCTTCAGCTCGATCTCGGCGGGGCCCTTCGCGTCCTTGGCGATGATTCGGTCCATCTGGGTGAGCACGGTGAACGCTCCTTTCTCTCCGGAGGGGAAGACCCTCTCCGACATGTGCACGTGTTTGGCGGGATCGACCGCAAGGCCGATATAGGGCAGCCAATCGTTGTCGAGGACGTGCTGACGGCGGCACACGACCGACAGGCCGCGGTAGGTCCCGATGGTCTCCTCGCGGCCCGGGCGGACGTCGTAGGCGGCGCGGCGCAGCGCCCGGATGGCCTCCTCCTTGTCGGCGATGTGCACTCCGCCGACGGTGAGGAAGCTGTCCTTGGAGCCGAGCGTCTGCTGACGGACCAGGTCGGCCTCGGAGAACGGGATCTGGTCGTCGGCGAGCATGTCCCGTTCGGCGGCAAGTGCATCGACCAGCGGTCGGTACTGCGTCTCGATCTTGTGCTGGACGTCGGCAAGGCCCTCCAGATGGGACTCCCTCATGAGTTTGAGCTGGCCGATCTTGTTCTCGACGTCCATGCGCTCGGCCACGGTGGGGTCGCCCTCGGCGATCTGCTTCATCTGCGCGAGCGACAGTACGGTCTCGTCCAGGTCGTCCATCGTTCGCACGGGCGACTTGTTCGTGAACACCTGGCTGATGAAGCGCTGCTTGCGCTCGACGATGGAGTAGAGGTAGCTGTCGAACGTGCCGGTCGAGACGTAGCGGAAGTCGTGGACGTGGTCGAAGCCGTTGCCCTGGCGCACGATGCGCCCCAATCGCTGCTCGAGGTCGGACGGTCGCCACGGGCAGTCGAGGTCGTGGATCGCGGCCAGGCGCGTCTGCACGTTCGTTCCGGTGCCCAGTGTCGTGGTCGACCCCAGCAGGATGCGGATATCGCCGCTGCGCACCTTCTCGTACAGCGCCTCCTTCTGCTTCGACTTGCCCTTGGCGTCGGTCACGCAGGCGATCTCGGGCTCGGGGACGCCGGCCTCGATGAGGCGGCGGCGCACGTCGTCCTGGATGTTCCAGCGCCCGGAGGCGGGCGTGGAGGAGTCCACGAACACGAGCTGGGCTCCGCGCTCGGCCTCGGTGCGCTCGCGGATGTCGAGGATGTTCTGCACGCATGCGTCGACCTTGCCGCCGGAAAGCGGCTCCATGTCGGGGTCGTCCTCGAGGTAGAGCAGCTTCGGGTCAAGGGCGACCTTCCTGCCGTCGCCGGTGATCTTGAGCATGTTGTCCACGCTCGGGTCGCAACCGGCATGGACCTTCTCGCCGCGCTTCACCAGCGCCTCGACCTCGGCGAGCTGTTCGGGCGTCGCAGGCACCGCGACCGCGTGGCTCTCGAGCTCGGGGAGGTCGAGGTCGAGGTCGTCTGCGGTCATGATGTCGCTGTAGCAGTGGAACGAGCTCATGAGCTCGGGGAGGTTCTGGAACCTGGCGAAGCGGCGTTTGATGTCCAGGCCGCCGCCCTCGGGCTTCGGCTCCAGTGTCTCGGTGACCTCGCCGAAGGTCTTGGCCCACGCGCTGAAGTTCGAGACCCCCTGGCTGGCCAGCAGGCTCGGCGAGAGGTAGCGCTGCATGTTGTAGAGCTCGGCCATCGTGTTCGTGACGGGCGTGCCCGTGGCGAACACGATGTTGCTGCCGCGCCCGCTGCCACGCAGATATTCGCACTTCATCAGGAGGTCTTCGCACTTGGCGGCGTCGCTGGTCTGCATGCCCGGAACCGAGCCGCCCGACACCGCGAGGTTCTTGAAGTAGTGGGCCTCGTCGACGAATATCGCGTCGCAGCCGACCTCCTCGAACGTCGCGCCCTCGAGCGTTTTGGATGCGTTTCGCTTCTCGAGCGACTGGAGCTTGCTCTTGAACTTGTCGCGCACGCCCTCGATCTGCTTGACCGAGAAGTCCTTCTCCCCGGCGCCGTCCTCCAGCTCCATGAGCCTGGATTCCTCGAGCTCGTCGATGCGCGCCGTGAGCGCCGCCTTCTGCGCCCCGTAGGACATCTGCAGCTTCTCGAAGCGGCTGAATCCGACGATGACGGCGTCCCAGTCGCCCGCTGCCGCCTGGCCCCAGAACCGGCGCACCGAGTCCGGGTTTTTCGCCGCGGCGTCGGTGAGGACGAGCAGCTTCGCGTCGGGGTAGAGCTTGAGGTAGTCGGCGGCCCACTGCTCGGTGAGGTTGTTCGGCACGACGATCATCGGCTTGCGGGCTCGCCCGAGGCGCTTGAGCTCGTGCATGGCGGCGATGCCGGTGAAGGTCTTGCCGGCGCCGACCGTGTGCGCGATCAGCGTGCCCTCGCCGTCCTGGATGATGCGCGCCACCGCGTCGCGCTGGTGCTTCCTGAGCTGGATGTCGGGCGACATCCCCGGCAGCGAGAGGTAGTCGCCGCTGTACGCGCGCGGGGCGACGCGGTTGAGCTTTCGGTTGTAGATGTCGGCGAGCATGGCCGCGCGGTCCTCGTCCTTCCAGACCCACTCGCGGAAGGCCTCCTCGAGCTCGCGGCGCTTGGCGTTGGCGGCGGCCGTGGCCACCGGGTCGGGGATCTTCTTCTTGGACTTTTCCGCGACCGGGTTGTAGTCGGGGTTGTCCTTCTCGATCTGGATAAGGCCGCCGTTGAGCGCGGCGGTGAGGATCATGAAGCAGTTGTAGGAGCCCACGCCCCACTTCTTCGCGACCGACTCGTCCATGCCGCCGCTGGCGGACGTGACGCTCCACCTGCCGGAGACCTCGGAGTAGCGGACCTCGAGGCCGCGCGCCTGGGCGGCGGTCTGGTAGCTGCCGCGCACCCGGCTCTCGTGCCCGTAGCCGATTTTGAAGGTCTCGAGCGCGAAGTCGCGGATCACCGACGCGGGTACCCAGGAGCTTCCGAGCTGGCAGGCGATTTGGCCGGGCACGAGCTTGACCGGCTGGACGGCCTCGAGGCGCGATTCCAGGTGCTCGAGGGCCGCGACGCGGTCCGGATCTACGGGCGGGACGGCGAGCTTGGCGGCCTCCATGAAGCGCGCCTTGTGCTCGCGGAAGCGCTCCAGGCCCTCCTCGGTGGCGAGGTCGGACAGCTTTGCCGGCTCGCCGGAATAGTAGTCGACCAGGTAGGAGGGGCGGCCGTCGCGGCGGAGCAGATCGGCTTTCGTGACACGGTCCTCGGAGCGCTGCTTCCGCTCGATGCGGTACAGGTACTCGACGGCATCGGGCGCCGCCCTGAGGGCGCGGGCCAGGCGCATGCCGTTCTCGATACGCGCCTCCCTCACGGAGACCTCCCCGTAGGACGAGCGGACGGGTGGCTCGATCTCGACGCCGGCGACCGCGCGGAAGGTCTCGAAATACTCCGACCTGTTGAGGATGCCCGAGCCGCCCGCGGCGAAGAAGGCGCCCAGCTCCTCTTCGGAAAGGCCGCTGTCGCAGACGAGGTACTTGATCGCGTGCGCGGGCGTCTTCGCGATGTCCGTGTTGATTTGGCCCGAATAGAAGTCGCCGAGGCCGCGGGCCAGCAGGTCGATCAGCGGGTTGCCGGTGGACACCGATGCGCGGTCGTCACCGTCTTGAACAGCGATCGGGCGCGGCCCGTCGTATGCCTCGAGCGCGAGGGGGATGAGCGCCGGCCAGCAATCCCAGCTGATGCGGCGGGCGCCGTGGTCGAGGCCTTCGGAGTGCGCGAAGCCGTCCACCGCGAAGCGCGACGTCGTCGGGTTCAGGCTGCTCTCCCATAGGTGCGTCTTGCGCAGCTGCGCGAGCGCGTCGCTGACGTCGCCGGGCAGGCCGTCGGCATCTACGGAGAACCCGAGGTGTTCGTTCCATGCCTGACGGGTCTGGCGCTCCGCGCGCCCGCGCTCGACGTCCAGCAGCGCTCGGACGTGCTCGAGCTTGCCGCCCACGTCGCCGGAAAGGTACTCGTCGGCGGTCATTACGTGCGTCGCGTCGTCGGGGTCGGTGACCGCGAGGTCACCCAGGCGCTCGAGCGCGGTCTGCACGTCGGTCTCCATGAGGTCGGCGAGGAAGTCCATATCGACCTCGCCGCGCGCGTCGATCGTGACGGCGAGGGCGTCCGAGGGGTTGCCGACGTGCTCGGGAGTGGGCGCCTCGGGGGTGACGAGACGCTTCTTGAGGATGTCCGCCTTGCCGGTCACCTCGCCGTTGGAATCCACCTTCTCGAGGCTCAGGAGGTTGAGTGCCAGCGAGTGGTCCGTGAACCCCTTGGAGGGGAACACGGCGAGGTTCTTCTTGGAGTTGATGCGGCCGTAGCGCTCGAGGAAGGAGTCGTATTCGGCGGAGAGTCCGGCGATGGCCTCCTCGACCTCGTCGTCGTCCGCGCCGGGGTCGCGCTCGAGGGCGAGCAGCGCACGGGCGCCGTCGCGCAGCGATAGCATGGCGCGGGCGCGCTCGGGGCCGGTCTTGCCGCCGCCGGGCGTGAAGGGCTCCACGGCGTCTTCCGTGCCGTACCAGATCGTGCCGTCCGCGGCGGCGGAAAACTCGAACTTCGTGGGCGCGGTCGGGACCGCCGAGACCCCGGCGGCCTCCTCGGCCGCGACCATCTCGACAACGCCGGCGCGGTCGACGCTGTCGCGCAGCAGGTCGGAGACGCGGTCGCCGAGGGCGGCGCCGCCGCCCTTGAAGCTGACGCCGAGCGTCGGGCCCATGGGACCGCTGACGATCGACATGTCGCCGACGGCGCGGCCGGGATGCTCGTTGAAGTATCGGTTGATGTTGACGGTGTCCTCGAAGGGCGAGGTCTCGACCCACTCGGGAAGCTCGTCGTCGGAAAGCGCGATGGGCTCGGGGCGGCGGCGCAGCAGCAGGATGTCGCTCAGCGCCTCGGTTCCCGCCTGGCGCTTGAACGTCTCGGCCGGCAGGCGCACCGCGCCCAGAAGCTCGGCCTGCTCGGCCAGGGCGCGGCGGGTCGCGGTCGAGTTCTTGTCGAGCGTGTAGCGGCTGGTGAGCACCGCGACGACGCCGCCGGGGCGCACCGCCTCGACGCTCTTCCTGATGAAGTAGTCGTGGATCGGCATGCCGTCGATCTTGATGTCGCCGCTGTAGGGCACGTTGCCGATCGCGGCGTCGAAGGATGCGGGGGAGACCCGGCACTCCTCGAGGCCGGCGGCGGTGATGTGCGCCTCGGGGCAGAGCGCCTGCGCGATGCGCGCCGAGATCGGGTCGAGCTCGACGCCGTGGAAGTCTAGGGCGAGGTCGGCGGGCGCCAGGCGCATGAAGTTGCCGGTGCCGCAGCCCGGCTCTAGGATCGCCGCGGGCGTGTCGCCCTGGCCGATGCCGGCCTCGCGCAGCGCGTCGTAGATGGCGCCGATGACGGGCGCCGGGGTATAGAAGGCGGTGAGGACGGTATGGCGCTGGGATGCGAACTCGTCGTCGCTCAGCAGTTCCTTGAGCCTGTCGCGGACCTCGCCCCACTCGCCCTCGGCCTTCTCGGAGAAGGCCTTCTGGGCGCCGCCCCAGCCGGAATAGGCCTCCATGGCGGCGATTTCCTCGGCGGTGGCGCGGCCGCGCTCCTCGGCGGCGGCAAGCGCCTCCAGGGCCGCCAGGTTCTTCCTGGCTCGGGCGATGGGGCTGCCGGCGCACTGCGAGTCCACGCCCGCGGCGGCATCGATGGTCCCTGCGGCGTCGGCAGGTTCATCGATAGGCGTCGGGGTCTCGGCCCCGGCGGCCTCTACATGGCCTCGATGATCTCCTTGATCGCGATCTCGGTCGCCATCGCCTCGGCGGAGTTCGCCTTCTTGATGAAGCTCGGCAGGTCGCTCGAGCGGAGTTCCGGCGTCGCCCCGCAGGATTTCATGCAACCCGGCGTGAGCTCGCTGATCCGGTTGCGGTACGCCGTCTCGATTTGCTCGAGGTAGGATTCCGTCTCCCCGGATGCCTTCAGCTCGGCTACCTGCTCCGGTAGGTTGTCCAGCATGAACTGGTACCTCATGCCGCGGACTCCGGTGTACGGTTGCTTCAGGACGGCCATCTTCGTCTCCCTTCCAAGATGCGTCGGCGGGCGGCTCGCCCGCGATTTGGTTTACATAAGACCGCGACTCGGCGGCTTTGTCAACGGCATTCTCCGTGTTTTCTGTCATGGCGAACAGGAAGTCGTCGGTTATGGCGAAAAGGGAGAGCTGTCCTTCTGCCTGAAGCGTCTTGCGGGAGCGGCGCGCCATCGGTGCCTCGCCTTCATGGTCGGGTTTGCGTTATCTCGGATACCGTATCCCCATGGGCCGCCGCCGCCAACGCGCTTTCCCGAACGGGAAGCGCCGGCCCGGGAGAGCCCGTGCCGGCGCCATGGCGTCAGATGTCGTTCTCTATCCCGGGTATTCAGATATTGACGGTTGACGTTGGAAGGAATTAACCACGGACCTGAAATTAACTTTATGCCGTGGGTACGATTGCGATTATGGACAGTAGTTATCTAGGTTGGTGTTGTTTGGCAAATGATCAGAAGCGTATTCGTCGCAAGGAACCGAAACACTGGCTTCCATTCGCTGTTCGAGGTAATCGGGTCCGACAATCCGGTACCGGCGACAGCGCCTATGGACTTCGATCTGGCCGAGCACTTGCTTCGCTGGGGCACTCTTGACGAGCTCGTCACGGCAATTTCGGAGTCCGGTCCCCTCATCGATCGCAGTATCTATAAAGAGGAGAACAGGCGGTTGTCCATCAACGAGGCCATCGAGGTCGTGGAGGAGTCCATCGGCGGCGAGCGTGGTTTCACGCGTTGCGACGAAGGCTTCCTCTATCTCCAGCTGTGCCTTGAGGGGATGTCTGCGACGGGCAGCGCCTCGTCTCTTTATCCGTCTCGGGCCTCCGTCTCGCACGATATCGAAAGGTACGGCCTTATCGAATCCGATGGCCTTGCCGAGCTGAGAAGGTGGCGAGAGGCCGATCCCGGATGCACTGTCGTGGTCGAGCCCCTGGAGGATATCGTGCTGTGCCGAAACCTCGGGTCGTTGATACTGAGGCTGACGGCGAACATCAGGTCCGGATGCGGTGACGTACTCGAGAGAAGCGGTTTCAGGCACTTCGACAAAATACACCGATCCCGCATCGCCGGGGAGCTCGAGGACTCCTATTATGTCTTGCCGTTTCAGCATAACTCGTCTTTCGACATGACTCTCAACTACTCGTCGAAGTGGTTCGAGAACGTCTTCAGCTATATGGTCATCAACCCGTTGGAGACGCGAATTCTCGACCTGAGGCCGAAGAAGGGCAAGGTTCTTTTCGGATCGGTTCCCAACGCGGTCCTGATAACCGATCAGATAAAGACCGGCGAGGGCGCGCCGTTCTTCGACATCGGCTGGAAGCCGGAGGTCGAGAAGACCCAGTTGTATCTCGGTATCGATGACGGGGGCACCCAGAGAGACGAGGCGATTTCCTTCGTTGAGTCTGTTGCCAAAATGCTGGCAGGGCTGACGACGAAGGACGGCAATCCGCTTGGCTGGTCTGTAGGCGAACCTTCGATTTTCGATGATGAACCGGCACCCAGATACCATTTCCACTCGACGGCGGCGGCGATGTTTGGGGCAATCTTCTACCGATACGGCTGTGTCCCCGCGACGTGCAAAAATTGCGGGAACGGCATTTTGGTTAAAACCAGGGGGAAGAGACGCGAGTTCTGTTCCCCGTCGTGTAGGACGCAGTATTCGAACCGAAAGGCGGGAGTCTAGAGGAATCCGCCTTTCGTTCTGGCGATGCGCTCTCCCTCCTCGCCGGCGCCGGCCCGGGCCTCCCCGGCCGGTTTCTTTACTGCATGCAGGAACATTCGGACTTCCGGAGATCAGTGGCGCGCGAGATGCGTGGCGGCATCTTCCATCTGGACATGGCTGCGCCGTGCGGCAGCCGCCGCCCTATGCGCTAGGTCGACCGGACTTTCCGCCGAAGCTTCCGGGCGTTGCTCCGCACCGGGTTTCCTATTGGGGGTATTCGCGCCCACATCGCCCTTCTTTTCCATATCCAAGGCCTCCTTCTCACTGAGCCCGCTGAGGACCGTGCAGGTGCCGCCGAACCTCGCGAAGCCCCAGCGGACGTCGGCGAGGGCTTCCGATGGAGTATGGTCGTCATCCGCGAACGTCTCGAATCTCTTGAAGACCTTGCCGGCTAGGTCGCGCGGGGTCTCGAAGACGAGATCGGACATGTAATCGACTCCGTCGAGCCACTTCCCCTCACGTAAGAGATCGTCCTTTCCGACCTCGAACAGGAACGTGAGCCGGGTCGAATCGGGTTCCTCCAGATCGAACTGTGACGTCGCCGCCATGGTCTCGAGCCTCTGCGAGAAGACCGCGACGTCGTCTTCCCCGATGAGCGCGGCGGCCCGGTCAGCCGGCATCTGCCTTACATTGAAAGCCATCACACATACCTCTTTCTATCTGTGTACCTTGATATCAGCGCTTCCGGTCTCGCCGGCCTGCGCCGCCGCCTTGGCGGCAGCTGCCATGGACGCGGGGCTCACGCCCTTCGAGGCAGGCGGCGCCACGGCCTCAACGACCGCGCCGATCTTCGCCTCGATCTCGTCGCAGTGCACGGAAACCCTCTCGCACTGTTCCTTGACGTACCTGAGGGCCGTCGGGACGGGGACATCGAGCTCTCGCATGGCGGTCTCCGCCTCGGCGGAAAGCAGCGCGAGGTCGAAGTCGCGGGCGAGCCGTGCGTCCGGCATGTCGTGGCGGATGGAGACGATGGAGCCACCGAACGAGAGGGGGGAGAACTGGAAGCCGTGCCAGCCTCGGCGCCTCGAGCTGAACGTGAGGACGGTTCCGGCCTGCGGTCTCGCGGTCGCGAGGAAACCGTCGGCGAGCGTGCAGGAGATCTCGATGTCGCGCCCGTGGACCGTGGCGGTGCCGAGCTCGCGGGACCTGTCGCCTCCGAGCGTGCGCATGACGTTGAAATCGTCGACCATCAACCGGTCGAAAAGCACCACGTCGACCGACGAGGCGCGAAGCCCCTCCATCTCGTCTAGGAACGCCAGGATGCCCTCCTGCGCCTGCGCGCCCATGCCCTCGATGAGGGGACGTGTTCGATCGAGCCTCGCGACGTCGATGAGGGTGAGGTCCTGCACGAGGCGGCGGGCGTCGACCTCGCTGACCGAGGTCTTGAAGTTCTCGCCGATCCACTGCGAGGCGGCGAACGGGTGGCCCGCGAAATCCATCAGCGAGGCGCCGGCCCCGCCGAACTCGATGCAGTTGCGGCGCACCGATTCCGCCACGGACTTCGCCGCGGCGTCGATCGCGAACGCGTCGCGCCCGTCTGCGTAGCCCTCGGCGACGCGGTCGAGCCCGAGCAGGCGCGCGCCGGCGAAGATCTCGGCGCTGGGGTAGATGGCCGCGTCGGCGACGCCCTCGCCCAGGCCCTCCAGCGTGCCGTCGTTGCAGATGAGCGCGCCCGAGGCGCGGTCGATGAAGGCCTCGCTGCAATCGAAGCCGCCGTGCTCGGACTGGAAGGCGAGGCAGATATCCCCGCCGTTCGTCATGATTGCGTGTTTTCTGGTCATGATTGCTCCGGGAATCTAGTGCTTGGGCCCGTGCGTCTGCGCGGGCTCCTCTTCGGCGGGTTTGGCCTCCGGGACCGACTTGGCGATTTCGCGGGCGGCAGTCCACATGTCGATGCCCTCCGTTGCACGCATGCGGAAGTCTTCGTCGAAGTACTCGGCATCGGCGCGCGCATGCTCAAGCGCGGCCTCGGCGAACATGGTGCCGATTGCCGCGGCGGGATTCTCGTAGATGCCCGTCTCGTCGACGAGGTCCATGGCGATCAATTCGTCGATGCCGCTCAGAAGGGAGCGCTCGACCTCATCGGCCAGCTCGTAGTAGTCATCGAGATAGGAGGCGGCGGCGTCGGAATAACACATGCCGTCGCCGTGGCCGCCCTCCTTCCACTCCCTGAGCTTACCCTTTGCCTCGGCGTAGGCGGCCTCCCTGGGGTTGATGGCCTCCGGCAGCTTGAACATGTCTACGAACTTCGTATCCGCGAGCAGGCGCCCGAGCGCGCGCTGGTTCTGCTCGGTAGCGACGGCGAGCGCCCCGAGGAGCACCGGCATGTCCAAGTCCTTGAGCTTTTCGTAGAACGCGAGCTTGTCGAGCGCGATAGAGCTGTCCTCGGCGCGGCGGCACGCCTCCAGCGCCTCGCGATACGGGTCGAGGTCGGCCAGCTCCTCGCGCACGCGGTCGCGGACCACCCCCAGGGCAAGCTCGGATGCCTTGCAAATGGGGGAGGTGATCAGGAAGAAGCCCGTTTCGTCGGAGAGCTGGAAGGACAGCGACTTGCGCCC
Organism: Eggerthella sp. AM16-19; assembly: GCF_003474385.1. NCBI lineage: Bacteria > Bacillati > Actinomycetota > Coriobacteriia > Eggerthellales > Eggerthellaceae > Eggerthella > Eggerthella sp. AM16-19. Next base: position 9,502 of record NZ_QUCY01000034.1, on the reverse strand, counting down.
GTCCCTATATTCCTGGATCCCGGCGGTCCATCGCCCACCGGACATGTTGGCAGCAAGTGCGGCCATGCGTTTGACGGACTGGGTGAGCTGACGGTCCAGCTCTACACACTCGTCCAAGTAAAGGGACCCGGAAAGCCAGAGTTCGGCCGCTTCGCGGTTAGAGAAGGTTTCGCACGTCCAGGTGTCCGGATCGAAGTCGTACGCCTCCCAGGTGGCGATGCCGAGTTCGTTGCCGCAACGTCGGACGAGGTTGCGGCCGGTTTCGGTTTCCGTTCCGGGCTCAACGACGCGCGTGCCGACCTCGCCGTAGAGCGAGGCCATGCGCTCCGCTTCTTCCTTGTCGCTGACGTCGTAGTTCCACAACATGGCGGTCGGTCCTTTCATCGGGCGCCTCCGGCACCGCGGGTATACTCGCCCTCGATGCTATCCGCGCTGGGCCCCGACCGCACCCGCACTTGTCCATGTTTCCCGAACGGGAAGCGCCACGGCGCACCCTCGACGTCCTGGAACACGAAAGGGAAGAGCCGCCGCCAGATGGGCGACGGCTCCGGGGTTTCGCATATGGTTTCTCATTGCCCCTTGGGGCAACACAGCGTGCGCATCTACCCGAAAAGTTCGATGAGCTTTTCGGCCTGTCGCTGCCCGATGCCCGCGACGCGGCGGGACTCCGCGATGCCGATCGCGGTCATGGCGCTTTGCGCCTTCGCCGCGCCGACGCCCGGCAGGGCCATGAGCAGCCGCTTTGCCTTGATGCGCCCGACGACGGGGTTTTCCTTGCCCTCGGCCAGGGCGGCCGCGATGCCCACCTCGCCCGACTTGACGCGGCCAAGGTACTCGGCGCGCGCGGCGCGCAGCTCGGCGGCGCGCTTCAGCGCGGCGGCCCGCTGCTCGGGGGTGAAGTTGTTCCCGAAGGCGGCCTTCTTCTCGGTCATGGTCGTTTCCTTTCAGTCCTGCGGCCCCGCGGCCGCGTGCCGCCTAGAGCCATTCGACTACGGTGTCGCCGGAATGGACCGAGGCGAAATCGACGCACAAGGTCCGGCGGCGTCCCGGCTGCCTGTGCCTGCCGTCGTCCACGGTGAAGATCGCGAAGCTGTCGAACACCTGCGCGAGCGTGCAGCGCACCTTCGCGAGATTCGCTGCGGTGCCGCGTTTCAAGCCCATGTGCCCCGAGATGGTCGCCCGGCGGCCGACCTTGTCCCGGAACTGCTCACGGTACTCGGCGATTGTCAGCCGCCCGTCCCTTGAGGGGTCGCACTCCCATCCGAACAACTACACCGCCCCCATGCCGTGCATATGGGCGGAGCGTCCGCCGGCAGGATCGATAGTCGGCTTCATAGGTGCTCCCGCTTTCCGGAGATCCTTCAGATACAGCAGGAGGTATACCCCGCAATCGTCCAAAAGATGCGCTCGGCCCGCAAAAACCTTGCATCCTCACGACCGGATATGGAGAAATAGGGCGGACGGATAGAACGCCGCGCCGCGGGGTAGAATCGATGGCAAGCGGAACCCGATCCTCAGGTAGTCACGCTTTCGGAACGCGGGCAACGCAGGTGCGACGCCCCGGGGCCGGGCGTAAACGGCCCCCTCCCTTTCCTGCAAAAACATCTCCGATAGCAAGCGCCGCCCTGCCGAAACCGGCAGGGCGGCCATCCACTCATCCGCAAGAGGGCCATGGGCGATATGTACCCGGATGCCATGCTTACGGGCTGCCGACAATCGTCCCAACGGATCGTCGTTAATCGTCCCAACGTAGCAGGTGGATGCCCATATTTGATTGGCTGGAATTTGAAGAGGCGACGCACCTCAAGTGCAGGCGCGCGTCGGAATTGAAGTAGAAAAAAGGCCGGGGTTGCAGCCCGGCCTTCAAACCTGAAATCTGCATCGCCCGCGTAATCGGTTAGCCACCTGCGCGGAATCCGCTTCCTTCACCTGCGATTCTATCCGATGAACCCAGATTGATACATAGATGCCCGGGGTGGAGCCCGGGCATCTAACCAAACCAGAAAACTAGGCCGCCCACGCTCTCGATACTTACACGGGATGCGTCGTTTCCTGTTGCCATTCTACCCGACTCCGGTTAGATGCAGTCGCGTCATACCCGATTTAAGCGAGTCGACACCGGCCGTCCACCGATCCCCCTAGCGCTTCGCGAGCGCGGCGATAGGCTCGGCGCGCTGTGCTTCCGTGAGGCAGTCCGCATTGCGGGCCACGAGGCGCACGGCCTCGTCCAGCTCCCGGTCGCAGGAGGTTCCGATGACGTCCGACGGTTCCACCCCGAGGGCGCGCGACATCGCGGCAATCGTGGCCGGCCACGGCAACCTCTCGCCGTTGACGTACCTGCTCACCGAGGCAGGGGTGAGGGCTGCTGCTTCGGCAAGCTCCTTTTGGCTCATGCCCCGTTCCCTGAGCAGTGTGGTAAGGTTCCACCCGATCAATGTCGCCATTCGCTACTCCCTCCTGTTTGGCGATAGGAGCCGCCTATCGGTAATCCCGATAGATATCGTTCCCAAAAATTGAGCACTCATAGTCCATCACGGCCTATTCAGAGTCATTCCAAACAATATCCAGTTTGCAACGCGAGGCATCGCGCAGATCGTTTCTGCAATCGGTGGCTGCCGCTTTCCGGTCGAGACGAGCCCTAGCGCGTTGCCATTCCTCAAGCTGATACAATACCGACGGGGCGCACCGCAAATGGGGATTCGCCCTAGCGCGTTGCCATTCCTCAAGCTGATACAATGGCGGGCGGTAGGATACCGATCTCGCGGAAGCCCTAGCGCGTTGCCATTCCTCAAGCTGATACAATGCCGCCCGCGCTCGTCCAGCTCGACGGGAAGCCCTAGCGCGTTGCCATTCCTCAAGCTGATACAATGAAGGGCACCGACGGCCATTACCTGCTCAAGCCCTAGCGCGTTGCCATTCCTCAAGCTGATACAATTGATGAATGAAGCTGAAACCGACTCGCTGAGCCCTAGCGCGTTGCCATTCCTCAAGCTGATACAATTCGGCGAAGGTCACGATCCAGAACGCCTAGGCCCTAGCGCGTTGCCATTCCTCAAGCTGATACAATCGGCTACGATCGTTTCAGGCTTCACAACTAGCCCTAGCGCGTTGCCATTCCTCAAGCTGATACAATCCGCGGCACCAGCTGATGAGGTAGCCGCCGGCCCTAGCGCGTTGCCATTCCTCAAGCTGATACAATGTTGAAAGCCCCCTTAGTCGCGACGTTATAGCCCTAGCGCGTTGCCATTCCTCAAGCTGATACAATTCGACAAGATGTATCAAACTGGCAAATCGGGCCCTAGCGCGTTGCCATTCCTCAAGCTGATACAATGTCCACCCACGAAAAAAGCCCCCTAGCAGGGGGCTTTCTGTTTTCAAATTGTGAAAAGGGTCGAAAATCGATCATTTTCGCGTCACCTCGGTGCGTTTTTCTGAAAAAGGGGAGGAGAAAGGAGATCACCCGCAGGGCGCAAAAACACCCTGCGGGATATACTCCGCGAGTGACCCGTCTTTGACGGGCCCTCTTGCCCAAACGTTACTCGTTGCCATTCCTCAAGCTGATATGGAGACGTAGGGTAACGTTGCCGATACTCATGATACCCGATAGACTTAGTGGGAGAACGGACGGCCCTCCTGCCATATTTTCAACAGATTGGACCGCTTATGAGGCAGACGGTCACGATACGCAACCCCAGGCACCTGAGCCTGAGGGACAACAGGCTGGTTATCCGCGAGAAGGATCCCGAATCGCGCAGCGATAATATACTGGCCGAGATCCCGCTATCCGATATCTATGTGGTGATCATCGACAGCCCGCAGATAACTATGACGTCTGCCCTGGTTTCCGAGATGAACGACGCAGGGATAGGCGTGATGTACTGCGGGAGGGACCATATGCCAAACGGTCTGTGCCTGCCCCTCGGCGCCCACTCGCGCCACGCGGAGATCGTGGAGCACCAGCTTGCCATCCCGAAACCGCTGCGCAACCGGCTGTGGAAGAGAATCGTCGTCTCGAAGATCCTGAACCAGGCCAGGGCCCTCGAGCTGAGCGGAGGAGACGCTTCGGACGTTGCGAAGGTCAGGAACTATGCCGCCGAGGTACACAGCAACGACAGGACGCACCGGGAGGCGCCTGCAGCGGCCGACTATTTCGCCGCAATGCTCCCGTATGGAACGAGGAGGGAGGGGCCCATGGCCGCCCCACTCGACTACGGCTACGCCGTCGTGAGGGCGGGTATCGCCCAGTGCGCGGTCTCGCACGGCTGGCTCGTCTCGAGGGGTATCAACCACCACAGCGCCGACAATGCCTTCAATCTAATAGATGACATGATAGAACCCTTCCGCGCAGCTGTGGACCTCCTTGTGGTCACAGAGAATATCCTTGGCCCGCTGACGCCGACCGACAAGGCGAAATTGACAGCGGTGACCTCGGTGCTCGTGCGCATAGACGGCAGGGAGTGCCCGATCCAGATGGCAGTGGACGTCTTCTGCGAGTCGCTGCGTCGCGCTATCGAGCTGAGGGATGCCGACATGCTGCTGACGCCCGAGCTCATCGGGCTCGAGATGGAGTCTGCGAACAGGATGAGGGCGAGGGGAAGGATATGAGGATCATGCGCCTGCTTGTTATGTTCGACCTGCCGACGAAGACGAAGCGCGACAAGGACCGCTATATCAGGTTCAAGAGGTTCCTCGAGGACGACGGCTACATGCGCGAGCAGAACAGCATCTATACGAGGAGCCTGCTGTCGAGATCGTCCGCGGCGGCCCACAGGGACCGCCTGCGCGATCATATCCCGCCCGCCGGCAGCGTCGTGGCCATAGAGCTGACGGAGAAGCAGTACGTCGACCGCGAGATCCTGGTCGAGACACGCCCAGAGGGTCGTACCGGGATGGATTGCGCAGGCCAGCTCTTCCTGGAGTTTTAGCCGAGAGAAAGAGGGGAGGCCGGAACCTCCCCTCGTAGCCGTTATTCCGCCTGAGCGCCTGCGGCCCGCTGCGCCAAGAACGACAGCCAGCAGAGCCCAAGGCAGTCCTCCTGCATAATAAAGATATCGGGTCGCCATTTCGACGGCGTCGAAAAGCGCTCATTGGATAGAGGCCCGGTTATTTGAAGCTGCTTCGGGTTATAACTTTGGTTCGCAAACGTGAAAATGGCCCCATTGGAGACATTATACGAATGGAACCTAGCGGCCTTCCCGTCGCACACGAGCACGTCGCCGCGCCTGATCGTCATCCTCGGCGCGTCCTCGGGCACCTCGACGGTACCCCACAGATCGATCGCTTTCTCCTTGGAAAACGCCCTCATGGTGCGAATCTCCGCATCGCGGTGAGGGATGTCGATGCAATAGACCGGGTCGAACGACCACCTGCCGTGCTTGCCGGCCGAGGCATCGAACACGGCATCTAGGGCGCACATCTCGTCAAATTTCCGGCATCCGCCCTGTCCGTCCTTCCACATCGTGGTGGCCTTGTTGACCTTCCGCTCGACGATCCTGCCGTCCTTGTCCCTCTTGACGGTGAGGTAGAGGTCCTTGCCGGCCTCGTCGCGTCCAAGATAGGGGTAGACCGTGTCCTTGAGCACGCTGCCTGTGACGGTGTTCGGAAGTGTGAGCGTCGGCACGATACACGGGATCCAGGCATCCACCTGCTCCTTGAACTCCGGATAGGGAAGCGAGTCGCTGAAAAGCCGCTGGCGCACGTCGGCGCGGGCATGGCCCTCGTTGACCAGCGCCACGTTCTTCACGATGCCGGGGGTGCAACAGGCGATGACCGCCGCATCGACCGCATGGTGCCTATCGTCTTCGCGGTTCTTCTTGCCGTCCGGCCCAGTGATACCGATGTTCCAGACACTGCGCATAAGGGCGGTCGCACCGCCGGCGACGCAGAACACATGCTCATGCCCGTCCTTAGCAAAGGGCAGACACTCCCTCAGCCACTTGGCGAGCGCTACGGACATGTAGCGCGTGTCGTTGAGGTTGCGTTCGATGAAGTCGCCGGCGCGCTCGACAAGGTTCTCGCAGGTGAGATTGGCGAGTTTCTTTCGGGCGTACCGCCTGGGCTCGCACATCTTCGCCCAGCGCTCCATCCGGCCGCAGAACTCGCCCCAGTCCGGAGCCGTGGGCTCGCCCGAGGTCATCCACTCGTAGGGAGAGCGGTTCGACTTATCTCTATTGGACTTGGTGAGGCAGAGTACCTTGTTTGCCTGCGAGTCGTCGCAGGTGCGCGAGACCGGCAGGATATGGTCGATCTCGGCGTATCCGCGTTCCTCGAGCATGCGCCTGAAGTCGATGCCGGCGCCCGTATACGGGTCCTTGCCGCCCTGCTCGCGGTAGAGCTTGACCAAGGCGAGGTCCCGGCCGCGCACATGGTGGTCGTCGGGAAGCCCAAGGAACTCGATGATATCCCTCTTGGCCTGTTCGTTGAGCTCGAGCCTCGTCCTGTTGCTCTCCGCAACGATCTCGCGCTCGTGCTTTGAGCGCTTGAGGTCACGGGCGACCTCGACGCGGATGACATCCGGCAGCCCATAGTGTCTTATGACGGAGTTGACCATGCGCCGCACCTGCGCCGTCGCGCGGAGCACGACGGGGTTCCTGCACGTCGGGTCGTAATCGGAGAAGGCACACAGCAGCCCGTCGGCCGACCCACCGCGCTCCTCGGCGAGCATGGCACGCGCCTGTGCGAGGCCGGAATCCTCCTCGGCCTGCCTGAGCGATGTGACGCGGGGGTCCTCGAGCGTGCCGCGGAGCATCTGGAGGGCTTCCAGGCTCGCGCTCGCATAGCCCGAGAACAGTCGCGCCGAATAGGGCAGGTCGATGATGGCCTCAACCTCGTCGTCGGTGAGGGCCAGCGGGGCGAGCCGCCCGGCGAGCGATGCCGCCGACGATGCGAAGGTGAGCGCCGAGCAGACCGCGTCGGCGTCGTCGATATGGTCATGAAGCCGCTCGAGCAGGTCGCGATGACCTTCATACAGCCCCGCACACAGCACGGCCCAGGCGGGCAGGGCGATGCAGTCGCGCTTCTCCTCCTCGACGGGGCGCCCCTTGAACGAATCGCCCTCGGAAAGACCCAGCCTGCGGCGCAGGCCCGACCATTTCAACGGCTTTACCGATTTCTTTACGGCGAAGAGATCCCTCACGATTTCAATACGGATGTCGCCCGGGATGGTGGACGAGGTGCCGTCGGCATGCAGGATGACCGCATTGCAGAGCGTCTGGTGTGCACGCACCACCTCGAACGAGATCGTGGAAGTGGCCCCGCGCCTGTACGGCGCGCCGCGGTAGGTGCAGAAGCCCACCTTGAGGTAGGTCGACATGTCGCGCTTGCTCGTGTCGGTGAGCCATGTCAACTCAGCGATATAGCGATCCTCGAGCGCTTCGTTGGCGATCTCGCTGCCGAGCTCGCGCTGGCGCGCGAAGATCGTGCGCACCTCGTCGACCGTCATGCCGATGTCTGCCGTATAGCTGTAGTCGCCGGCCCTGTTGCGCGAGCGCGGCTGCGCGGCGAGGTATTGCCCGAAGGTCTCGCAGCCGCCGTCGGCGAGCTCCGCACGGTTCGCTGCGAGCGCCTTCTTGACCTTGCCGGCATCGTCCTCCTTGTCCGACTTGCCGTGGTCGATATACCCGCGATGGCTCGCGAACGAGTACAGCACTCGGGCGAGCTCACGGGGGTTCAGCAGATAACCGAGAGCCTTGGATCTCAGTCTTACGACCGTGCGCTCGTCACGGCGCGCGCTGAACCACTCGCCGCCGGCGTCGGCTGGGATGAGGCCGAAATCGGCCAGCACGGCCCTGATGGCCTTCTTGCGCCGCCCCTCGCGCATGATGTTCCTGCGGACCGAACGGGCACTGCGCCTCACCGACGCCAGGCTCTCGGGCGCCGCGGTAGCCTTCTTCTTGTCGACGACGGGCGACTTGAAGAGGTGGCTGGCCATCAGCACGATCTCGTGGTTGAGGATGTCGACGAGGCACAGGCCTGTGCTGGCCACGCCGATATCGATGCCCGCCCAGATTACCCTGTCCTTCGACCTGAACTCCTCGGGCGTCATGAGCGCGGTGGCGAAGGCGCCGGGGTCGAACCCAAGCTCCCCGATATCCGTACCCGGGGCTTTATCCATTGCGGTATCCAATCTATCCGCGCGCGGTCTCCTTCCTCCCGCGCATTTCCAGACCTTTTACCCCGGATACCCCGAGCTCACACCCACAAAAAACGGCCCGCACCGCTTCCAGCCGATTACCCGCCATGCACAGCCGCGAGGCGTTTCCCACATCCGGCGGGCCTACGGGACGGATGGGGTCCCTCCATGCCGCCGCCCATGGAAAACGCGAAGGTAGACCGGGCGCGATTCCCAAAAGCCAGCCATCGCGTTCGATAGCCGCAAGCAGAAACCGCCGGCAATATTTGGCATGCGACCGGGCACCCTGGTCGAAAGACTACTTCACAGATAATTAGCGGACAACCGGAAAGGAAACCCAGTCATCGTGATATAACGCCTCCTAAAAGCGCTTCTGGGTTTTCAAGCCGATTCCGTGCTTGGCCATAATCGCCAAAAATAGGGCCCCGGCCAAATGGCTGGGGCCCTATTGCCTGGTTCGTTTAATTCGTCGGTCGTTACCATGACCAATTTCGGACGGTATCGCCTATTTCCTTTGTTCCGGGCGGGCGATCTTGGCCGGCCGGTCGTCCGGGTCGAAGGACTCGGCCCGGAACTCGACGCATCCGGTGGCGCCGCGCGGCGCCACGAAGAATCGCCAGGGCTTGAGGGCGATATCGAGTGACACGACCTCGAGCAGGCCGGACTCGTCCTCACGAACCCACACGACGTCGATTGGCACGCGCATCATGCAGGTGTGGATGGAGCGGCAGTTCGGGAAGTACAGTCCGCAGGCCTCGGGGACCTCGCGCTTGAGCATGAGGCCGCAGAAGCGCTCGAGAAAACTGCGGCAGGTATGGGTGAGGATCGGGGCCCTCTTGCCGGAGAGCGTGACGGCCCAGGCCTCGTCGAGATATCTATCGTTCATATCCGGTAACTCCTAGAAGAACTCGCCCAGCTGCAGGATCATCGGCGTGAGCATGAGCATGATGATCGAGGGCAGCATGAGCAGCAGCATGGGGAAGAGCATCTTGGTGGACAGCTTGTTGGTGATGTCGTCGACCTTCAGGCGGCGCTCGGTGCGCACGGACTGCGCCTGCATGCGGATGATGTCG
>NZ_QUCY01000034.1:0-261 GCF_003474385.1 Eggerthella sp. AM16-19 | reverse complement strand
CGCCGCGAAGAAGGTGATCGAGTTCACCTGCGCGCGTTCCGCCAGTCCCAGCAGGGCCTCGGAACGGCTCGAGTAGGCGGCCTCCTTGGCCACGCGGGCGAAGGCCGCGGCGATCGCGCCGTCCATGCGCGTGCCGACGGCCGCCAGCGCCCCCTCGAACGACGATCCGGCCGAGATGCAGATGGCCATGAGGTCGAGCGCATCGGGAAGCTGGCGGTCGAGCTCGTCGCGCCACTCGGCGCGGCGGGCGAGCAGCCACGC
>NZ_QUCY01000033.1:0-21387 GCF_003474385.1 Eggerthella sp. AM16-19 | reverse complement strand
CCGCGCCCTCGGCCCGTGCCGACCGCGCCCCGCTGCCGCACCCCGGTCTCGGCGAGTTCGGCCCGGCCGAGGAGGCCTATCGCGCCCACGCGCGTCGTGCCGCCGCGAAGGCCGGCCCGCTCACCTTCGCGCTGGTGGGCAACCAGAACTGCGGCAAGACCACGCTGTTCAACCAGCTCACGGGCGCGAACCAGCACGTCGGCAACTTCCCGGGCGTCACGGTCGACCGTAAGGACAGCGCCATCCGCGGACACGCTGAGGCCACCGTCACCGACCTGCCGGGCGTGTACTCGCTGTCGCCGTACTCCAGCGAGGAGATCGTCACGCGCGACTTCCTGCTCGACGAGAAGCCCGACGGCATCATCAACATCGTCGATGGCACCAACATCGAGCGCAACCTGTACCTGACCATGCAGATCATGGAGCTGGGCATTCCCATGGTGCTGGCGCTCAACATGATGGACGAGGTCGAGGCAAACGGCGGCACCGTGCGCGTGAACGAGCTCGAGGCTGAGCTGGGCATCCCCGTGGTGCCCATTTCCGCGGCGAAGAACGAGGGCGTCGACGAGCTGGTCGACCACGCCCTGCACGTGGCGCGCTTCGACGAGGCGCCCGGCCGCATCGACTTCTGCCCCGCAAGCGCGCAAGAGCACGACCCGCTCGGCGCGGTGCACCGCTGCATCCACGCCACGGCGCACATCATCGAGCCGTACGCTGAGCAGGCGTCCGTCCCCGCGCGCTTCGCCGCCACGAAGATGGTTGAGGGCGACGAGCTGATCGCCCGCAAGCTCGACCTGCCGGAATCCGCCGTCTCGTCGGTGCGCGAGCTGACGGCCGCCATGGAGGCCGACGCCGGCATGGATGCCGAGGCGGCGCTGGCGAACATGCGCTTCGCCTTCCTGGCGAACCTGTGCGCCAATACCGTGGTCCGTCCGCATGAAAGCCGCGAACACAAGCGCAGCGTTTCCGTCGACAAGCTTCTGACCGGACGTTATACCGGCATCCCGTGCTTCTTCGCCATCATGGCAGCGGTGTTCGTGCTCACGTTCAGCGTCGTGGGCGCCGCGCTTTCCGACCTGGTGAGCACGGGTGTCGACGCAGCCCTCGAGGCGTTGGCAGTCGGCTGCGAGACGTGGGGCCTCAACCCCGTGGCGCAATCGTTGCTGGTCGACGGCATCGGCGCCGGCGTGGGCGCGGTCATCGGCTTTTTGCCCACCATCGTCACGCTGTTCTTCTTCCTGTCCATCCTTGAGGACTCGGGTTACATGGCGCGCGTGGCGTTCGTTATGGACCGCCCCATGCGTAAAATCGGCCTGTCCGGACGCTCCATCGTGCCGCTGCTCATGGGGTTTGGCTGCTCGGTGCCGTCGATCATGGCCACGCGCACGCTGTCGAGCGAACGCGACCGCAAAATGACCACCATGCTGGTGCCGTTCATGAGCTGCAGCGCGAAACTACCTATATATGCCCTGCTCGTGGGCGCGTTTTTTCCGCGTGCGCTGCAGCCGGTGGTCATGATCGGCTTGTATGCGTTCGGCGTGGCGGTGGGCATCTCGTTCGCGGCCGTGCTCAAACGCGCGCGTTTCCGCGGCCAGCCCGTGCCGTTCGTGATGGAGCTGCCGAACTACCGCCTGCCCGCCGCGAAAAGCGTGGCGCGCCTGGTGTGGGATAAAGCGAAGGGCTTCGTGAAGAAGGCGTTCACCGTGGTGCTTGCCGCGTGCGTGGTCATCTGGTTTTTGCAGACGTTCGACGCGCGCCTGAACGTGGTCGACGACGTCGACGCCAGCCTGCTCGCGGGCATCGGCGGGCTGATCGCCCCGCTGTTCGCGCCGCTGGGCTTCGGCGACTGGCGCGCGGCAACGGCCCTCATGACGGGCTTCATGGCGAAGGAGAGCGTGGTATCCACGTTGACGCAGGTCATGGGCGAGGGCGTGGACCTGACCATGTTGTTCACGCCGGTGACGGCCATGGCGTTTTTGGCGTTCGTGCTGCTGTATACGCCGTGCGTGGCTGCCATCGCCACCGTGCGCAGCGAGCAGGGCGGCGCACGCGCGGCGCTCGAGATGGTGCTTTTGCAGTGCGGCATTGCCTGGGTGGTCTCGTTCGCGGTGTATCTGGCGGGCTCGCTGGTCACGGGTAGGATTGCGAATGCGTTCAGCCTGCCGGGCTTGGTTGCGGCCGTGGTCATCGCGGTGGGCATCGGCGTGTACCTGAAGCAACAGCGCACCGACGGCGAGTTGAAGGTAGGCTGCAAAACCTGCCCCGCCAGCTGCAAGAACTCCAGCGGCTGCTGCCATTAAGGCAGGGAAGTTGCTCCCTGCTTCCGCCCAAGCACAAAAAATCGCCCCGCCTCTAATGGAAGCGGGGCGATTTCGCATACGAGGCAAACTCGACCGCTAGCTACAACAACCGCTCGCTATGCGGCCTTTACGTCGTCGAGCTCGCTGCCGGCGTTCGGGTCGTTGAACACGTCGGTGTCCATGCGCCCGGCGCGCTTGGCCACGATGGTGGTGCACACGGCGTCGCCGGTGATGTTCACGGCGGTGCGCGTCATGTCCAGGATACGGTCGATGCCCATGATCAGCGCGATGCCCTCAAGCGGCAAGCCGACGGAGTTGAACACCATCGACAGCGTGATCAGGCCGACCGACGGGACGCCCGCCGTGCCGATCGACGCCAGCGTGGCGGTGGCGATGACGGTGGCGTACTCAACCGGCCCCAGCTGCACGCCGAACAGCTGCGCGGTGAACACCACGGCAACGCCCTGCATGATGGAGGTGCCGTCCATGTTGATGGTAGCGCCCAGCGGGATGGTGAACGACGAGATGCGGCGGTCGACGCCCATCTTCTTCTCCAGCGTCTCGATGTTCAACGGGATGGTGGCGTTCGACGTTGCGGTGGAGAACGCGAACATCATCACCGACACGAACTTCTTCAGGAACTTCACCGGGTTGATGCGCGCGAATACCGTCAGCAGCACCATGTACACCACCAGGCATTGCACGGCCAGCGCCAGCAAAACGCCCAGCATGTACTTCACCATGGGAAGGAACGCGTCGAAGCCGATGTTGGCGAACGTGCGCGCCAGCAGGCAGAACACGCCGATGGGGGCCACGTACATGACCATGGAGGTCATCTTCATCATGATGTCGTTGAACTGCTCGAAGAAGCGGTGAACCACTTCGACCTTGCGGCCCATGGTGGACAGGATGATGCCCACGAACAGTGCGAAGAAGATGATGGCCAGCATATCGCCCGAGGCCAGCGCCTGGATGGGGTTCTTCGGGATGATGTTCAGAAGGGTGTCGGTGAACGATACGTCGGTGTTGGAGTTGCCCGACAGGGTGGAAGTGTCGGATGCCACCATGCTGGACATGTCCACGCCGCGGCCGGGGTTGATCAGGTTGCCGATGCTCAGCGCCACGGTGACCGCCAGTGCGGTGGTGCACAGATAGAACACCAGCGTCTTCAGGCCGATGGTGCCGAGCGTCTTCGTGTCGCCGATGGACGACGCGCCGCACACGATGGAGCAGAATACCAGCGGCACGACGAGCATCTGCATCAGGCGGATGAAGCCCTGGCCGACAATATAAAAGATGCCGTTGACGAACACGTCGTCGCGCACCGTGCCCGCGGGCACCAGATAATGGAAGATGACGCCGCACAAAAGGCCCAGGCCCAGCGCGATGAGGATGGACCCCGTAAGGCCGATATGCAGGCGCTTAGGCTTTTCGCCCATGTTGATCTCGGTAGACACGCGCCCCTCCTATTCCTGCCCGCCGCGGGTCAGCGCGGCAAGGTTATGTTCGGCGGCGAACGCCGCAAGGTCGTCTTCCCAGGTGGGGAACTCGTAGACACCGGTGAGGCGGGCCATCATGTCGTCAAGCTCGATGCGGTAGCCCTGCCAGGGGTTGGCGGTGCCGCGCAGGTTGCCGGTAGGCTGGCCGGCCAAGGCGAAGGCGCGCTCGAAGAACTCGAAACGGCTGGTCACGCCCGTGCAGGCGGCGTGGAATGTGCCGAACTCGTCGGACTCCATGGCGGCGATGACGAACTTGGCGAACGTGTCCACCGACGTGGGGCAGGCGAACTGGTTCGCGGGCACGGGCACCGTTTTGCCCTGGGCGCTTGCCAGCAGCGCGCGGCCGAGCAGGTCGTCGGGGCGGGCGGTGTAGACCCAGCTGGAGCGCACGATGATGTGGTGCTGGTTCAGCTCGTTGACGAAGCGCTCGCCGGCCTGCTTGGACTTGCCGTACACGTGCGGCGGGTTCGTGGCGTCGAACTCGTTGAACGCGTGGTCCGCGTTCTCGGGGAACAGGTCGTCGGTGGACAGGTGCACCATGGTGGCGCCGACGTTGTTGCTGGCGATGGCCAGGTTGCGCGCGCCAAGGGCGTTGACCTTGTAGGCCTTGTCGGGGTTCTCGTCGGCCTCGGTGCGGCTGGCCAGTGCCGCGCAGTTGATGACGAAGTCGGGGCGGTACGATTCGGCAAAGTTCAACACTTCGTGCAGGTTCGACACGTCGATCTCGATGTCGCTGGTCATGACCTTATAGCGGCTGTGGTCCAGGAAATGCTCGATTGCCTGGCCCATTCGCCCCGCCGCGCCGGTGATCCACACGGTGTCCTGAGGACCCATTTTCATAGGGCGCCTCCTTCCGGATGTGCTGCGCGCGGCGCCTGCGGAAGGAGCGTCGCGCAAGGGGTAAGTGGTTAGCTTGCCTATTCTACCGCTCCCGAAGCCCCAGCGCAGCAGCCGTTTCCCAGTAAATTGCAATCGAACCGCTCGGAAAAAGAATCAGCTAGCGAAGAGGGCCGAGGGGGACACTTAGGGGACGGACCCAAGGTGCCGGGCCTCGAAGCGCAGTCCGGCGGGGCCCGCGATTAAGCGCGTCCGCGAGTCGAAGAATCGCGCGAGTTGGAGGACCTCGAAGCGCATCTGAGCGTCAGCCCAAAGCGTCAGGACCGACCGCGAAGCCAAACCCCACCCACGTAGTCGGAAATGTCAAGACTCTGTGACGATGCGCCGGGTCTGGGTTGACGTTTGCTGGCGGAGTGCGAATATAGGCCCATCGAACGCAACGGGCGTTCGGGCGAGCGCGCATGCGCCTCGCAAACCGCGTCGTTTCGGCGCACTAAACAGGGTTTTGCGGTTTTGCCGCGGCCCGCAAACGTTAGGAAACATGATGACCTGCACCAATCTGGATATCCGAATTATCAGCTCCATTATCTAGGGTCCGGGTTGCATTTCAGCTGCCCGAACCCTAAACGGGCAGCTGATGGTTCTTCAAGCCGGAGGCTGTTTGAGAAAAACGGCCTCCGGCTTTTTTGCGTCGCCTTATGCGGCGCCGGCATTTTGCCTGATGCGTTTCGCCTTCCTTTTTATGGTTCGCCACCTGGTCTTTTGCCCAAGCCTTCCGTTTTTCCCAAGCAACGTTCGCTTGCGGGGCCGGTCATCGACCACACGTGCCGCGCCGCCACCCGGTAACGCGGCAGGAAAGGAAAGGCAAGGAAAATGAACGATCTAACCAAATCACCCGCTATCGCCGTTGCCGGCGTGGCGGCTCCGGCAACCGCAGTTGCCGCAAAGCCGCAGGTCAAGCGCGACTCAACTCTTGAGGTCATGGTCGCGTCCATGATCGGCACGGCCATCGAGTTCTACGACAACTACTGCTATTCCATTGCTGCGGCCAGCTACTTCGGCCTCATTTTCTTCACCGACGTCGCTAAGTCCGACCCGGTGCTCGCCACGCTGCTCGCCTTCGTCACCTTTGCGGTGAGCTTTTTGGCCCGCCCGTTCGGCAGCCTGTTGTTCGGCCACTTCGGTGACCGCCTCGGTCGTAAGAAAACCCTGGTCGCGGCCCTGATGCTCATGGGCACCGCAACGTTTTGCGTCGGCCTGCTGCCCGGATACGACGTGCTCGGCCCTGCGGCCGTGGTGCTGCTGTGCGTCTGCCGCGCCTGCCAGGGCCTGGGCCTTGCCGGCGAGTGGTCCGGCGCCGCGCTGGTGGCAACTGAAAACGCCCCGGCTGATAAGCGCGCGCTGTTCGGCAGCTTCCCGAACCTTGGCGCGCCCATTGGATTCTTCTGCGCGTACGGCGTGAACCTGCTGCTCGATACGCTGCTGCCCGCCGATGCGATGGTCGCTTGGGGCTGGCGCATTCCGTTCCTGCTGTCGTGCCTGCTTGTGATCGTCGGCCTGGTCGTGCGCATGCGCATGAGCGAGACTCCCGTCTTCCAAAAGGCCGCCGCTGAGAACCGCACGACGAAGACCCCGCTGCGCGACCTGGTCCATCATTGGCGCCGTCTTGTGCTCGGCACCTGCACGATGAGCATCACCTACACGCTGTTTTACGTGCTGGGCACCTGGTCGCTGTCCTACGGCGTGTCCACGCTGGGCTTCACGCAGCAGCAGTATCTGGGCATGCAGATGATCTCGGTGTTCTTCTTCGCTGGGTTCATCTTGGTCGGCTGCCTGACCGCCGACAAGCGCGGCCGCAAGCCCGTTTTGGTGGTCGGCAACGTTTGCACCGTGCTGTTCGCCCTGGTGGCGCCCATGCTGCTGGCCGCTCATAGCGTGCTGTCCGTGATGGTGTTCCTGTGCGTCGGCTTCGCCTGCATGGGCACGATCTTCGGCCCTTGCGGCAGCTATCTGCCCGAGCTGTTCCCCGCGAAGGTGCGCTACTCCGGTGCCGGCCTGAGCTACAACCTGGCGGCCATCACCGGCGGCGCGTTCGCCCCGACCATCGCATCGGCCCTGGTCATGAACTTCGGCATCCAGTCGCTCGGCTGGTACCTGGGCGGCATGGCCCTGGTCGCCCTGGTGGCGCTGGCCTTCTTCCGCGAAAGCAAGGACGTCGACTTCGAGCAGTAAGGGAAGGCGACGCAGCAAAACCCGCGGAAACGCAAAAGTGCGAAAGCGGCGAACGCGGAAGCGAAACCTGCGATTTGCGAACTCGCAAAAGCGCAAGCCTGCGAACCGCGGAAGAAAAAGCGCCGATTTGCGAACCCGCAAAAGCGCCCGAAATGGTGAACGCCCCTGCAAGCCTCTCCGGCTCGCAGGGGCGTTTCGCATGGGGAAGGGGCGTGTCGCGCGCAATCAGCAGCGGCTCACGCCAACCTTCCCGCACGTCTTGCCGCCGTTTCCGCAAAAGCCCCTTCGCCCACTACTCCTGTACCTTCAGCGCCAGGGCCAGGGGCACGCGCTTGATGCGGCGGATATGCAGCAGCGCCACCGCCAGGTAGGTGGCGAACCCGATGGCGATGACCTCCGCGATGGCCGCCATGGGCACGTAGATCTCGATGTTGCCGTTGTAGGCCAGCAGCATGGCGCGGAAGAGCAGCGTCAGCCCGCCGATGATCAGCGGCTGGCATACCACCAGCGACACCGCCACCGTCAGCGTGATGGAGCGCACATACAGGCGGCTGATCTCGGAATCGCGGTAGCCGAACACCTTCATGTAGCTGATCGCGCGCGCCGATCGGTCGATCACCGATTTCGTCAGCAGGTACATGAACACCAGGAAGATGAACACGGAAAGCCCCACCAGCATGCCGATCATGTCGTACATCATGCCGACGAACTGCTCGCCGATGGCGTCCATGCTCTCGGGCGTCAAATCGCTGGCAAGGTAGCGCGCGTCCAGGTCAAGCGCCTGATCGGAAGCGTAGCCGTTGAAATACCCGGCGTCGTTTCCAAAGAAGTGGTTGAAGTCGTCAAGGCTCATGTATACGGCCATGTCGGACTTCGTGCCCCAGGCGCACCCGTCGCCCTCGTAGGTCACTTCGCGCGTTTCGTCCTCGTATTTGTCGTACAAGTTGACGGTTTGCCCGTCGGCGAAACGGAACTTGTCGATCAGCCCGTTGCCGAACACCACATGCCCGTCGCCCACGGCAAGGTCGTCCCAATAGCGCGAATCCTCGGGCACGCCGTACACGGTGATCGTTTCCGTGCCCGAGTCCTCGCCGCGGTCGTAATCCAGCGAATATACGGCGTACTTCTCGGCCTGCGCGATCTTCCCCGCCCCGTTGTCCACGGTGTTCACGGGGTGGACGTCGTCGGAATCCGCATCGATGTCGGCGGCCTTCTCGACCATGTCCAACACCTCATCGCGCGATTTACCCAGGTCAGCGGCTACTGAATCGACTTTCTCATAGAATGAATCCTGCGCTGCGTTAAACGCGTCCTGCGCACGGGCAAGGTCATCTTGCGCATCTTGCGCGGTTTGCATGGCGTCTGCGGAAGGTGCCGCGGCAAGCGCCGTTGCGGCATCCTGAAGCTTGTCGGCGGCGGTTTGCAACGCATCGCCCGAATCCTCGAGTGCAGCTCCCGAATCCTCCACGGCGGTCAGCTTGTCGCCTTCCACGCTTTGCAGTTCGTCGATGGCGGTCCACGCCTCGCGGTCGGCTTGCGTGCCGTCCAGCTCCAGCGGGACCTTCAGCGTGTACATATGCTCGGCCACCACGTTGTTGTGCAGGTTCTCGGCGTAATGCGTCATGGTCGGCAAAATGGCCAGCGAGAACAGCAACAGCATGCTGGCGAACCCGATTCCCACGAACAGCGTGGCGAAATTGCCCAGGTTACGTAAGAACACCCGCATGCGGAAGCGCGCGATGAAGCTCAGGCGCTCGGGCAGGGCAAAACCGCGCTTAACGCCGCCTTTGCTGGTTTCGTGGCGCAAAAACTCCAGCGGAGTGTGACCCATCTTGCGCAAAAGCCCCAACAACGTGATGCCCACGAGCGTTGCCACGGGCAGCACGGTGGTTTGCGCGAACACGCCCCAGCTCCAGGTGGCGTAGTAAGGCGGCAGGCTGTAACTGCCGTAATACAGGTTGCGCATCGGCTCGCTCATCAGGGTGTAGCCGGCCACGTTGCCCACGACGGCGGCGGCAATGCCCACGGCGGCGGGCAGCGCCAGGTAGTGCGCCACCAGCTCGCGGCGACGATATCCGCTGGCCAGCAGCGTGCCGATGATGGCGCTTTCCTCTTCGATGGTGCCCGACGTCAGCACCACGAACACGAACGCCATGATGACGATGATCATGTACAGAAGCACGCTCCACATGGTGGAGTCGCCCGAAACATCGTCGGCGGCGTAACCGATTCCCTGGTTGGTGCTCGAATCGGTCAGGTCGTCCACGGTCGCCCCGGCGGTGGAAAGTGCACGCATCATGTCCTTCTCGGCATCGGTGCGCTGCGCCACGGTCAGGTCACGGTCGGCGAAACGCACCGAGTACGTGTACGCCGGTTGGTGCCCGGTGGCCTCAAGCGCCGCGAAACCGCTTTCGGAAACCTCGGCTACCCCGAACGTCAACGTGTTCACCGTGAAATCGGAGTTGTTCTGGAACAGGGCCTGGTTGTCCGAGGTCGTCATGATGCCGCACACGGTGAAGCGTTGGCCGAACAACTCCACCTCCTCGCCGACGCTTATGTCGTTGTTCGTGGCGAACACGCGGTCGATGGCAACCTCGTCGGCTGCCTCGGGCACGCGCCCCTCGGCGTATGCGGCCAGGTCAACCTGGGTGCGGTGTTGGTAGACGCGCAGCGTGCGGTCGCGGCCGTCGTCGCCTTGCGCGTGGTTGAAATCAGCGTCGAAGGACCAGTTGCGGACGATGTCCGTGCCGCCCGTTCCGGCGTCGTTCGCCGCGTCGGCGGCGGCGTCCAGCTGCTCGTCGGTGGCTTCGAAGGCGGTGGTGAAGCGCGCATCCTCGATTGAGTACTTCTCGGGCATGTCATCGATGATGACGCCGATGGAATGCGCTGCCAGCAAAAAGCCCGACGTCAGCGCGATGGTCACGGACATCAACAGGAAGATGCCCAGGTATTTCCCCAGGTTGTTTTTCAGCTCGCGCGGAAAGCGCTTGCGCAAAGGCGATGCCATGGCGCGCCTCCTACCAGGTCAGGTCGCGCGCGGCCATGCGCTCGATGTTCGCCGTGTCCTCGGCAAGCTTACCGTCGCGCAGGCGCAGCACGCGGTGGGCCATGTGCTTGATGGCGTCGTTGTGCGTGACGATGACCACGGTGCACCCGTAGTCGCGGTTCACGTCCTCCATCAGCTCCAAGATCTCCTTCGACGTCTGGTAATCCAGCGCGCCGGTGGGTTCATCGCACAGCAAAAGCCCGGGGTTTTTCACCAGCGCGCGGCCGATGGCGCAGCGCTGCTGCTGGCCGCCCGAAACCTGGCGGGGGAACTTCGCGCGATGCTCGTAGAGCCCAAGCGAGTGCAGCAGGTCGTCTATGGGCAGGGGGTTTACGGAAAGATGGGCCGTGACCTCGATGTTCTCGCGGATGGTCAGGTCGGGCACCAAGTTGTAGAACTGGAAGACGAACCCAAGCTTGTCGCGGCGGTACTCGCCCAGCTGCTTGGGCGTCAGGCTGGTCAGCTCCGTGCCGCCCACGTTGATCGAGCCGCTATCGGCTGCCTCCAGGCCGCCCACCAGGTTCAAAAACGTCGATTTGCCGCTGCCCGACGGGCCGAGCAGCACGCAAATCTCGCCTTTGTTCACCGTGGCGGTGACGTCGTGCAGCACCGTAGCGCGCGCCTCGCCTTCGCCGTAATGCTTGCATAAATCGCGAACCTGCAGGTAAGGCGCAGGGGAGGAAGCGGTGTCGGCGGCGTGGCTGGTGGATGCCGCCCCAGGTGCGCTAGCCGCAGTAGGGCCTGCTTCGGTTGCGTGCGGGTCGAGATCGGCGGTGCCGGTTGAGGTTGCGGGGTTCTTTCCCATGTCGCGCTCCTTCGCGGTATACGGAAGCCTCTCGAGTGCCGGTCGCACTCGCAAGGGACCGCAATATAGTTTTCCAAGGAAAACTATATATCATAAGTTCACCATAAGTTACAAGACACTTGGGGACGTAGCACTATCTGTCCGGCCTCCTCGGCCATTATGTGCGTGACAAGCTGAACTCGGGTCACGCTTCTGCTTAGTTTGCCGCCTTGGGTGCTCAACTTGGGCACTTAGTGCTACGTCCCCAAACTGTCCGAAAGTGTCCGAAAGCGTTCGAGAAGGGGAAAGGAAAGGAAAGGGGCTTGCAGAACCGTTGTTCTGCAAGCCCCTCAAAGAGAACGAAGTCGCGCAGGCTATCCGTTGTCGTCTTCGCCCTCTTCGCCGGCGGGTTCCGGCGCTTCGGGCTCAGGTTGGACGATGCCCACGGTGCCGCCTGCGGTCCACGAGATCGGGGCGACGGCCCGCTGCGCCGCCGCCCGCTGCACCTGCGCCGCCGTAGCCTGCTGCGCTGCCGCCGCCCGCATTGGCGCGCCAGCCGCCTGCGGAACCGCGCCGCCAGCCATCGCCTGCGCTTGCATTGGCGCGACGGTAGCCTGCGGCACTACGCCCGCAGCCGCCTGCTCTCCTGCCCCCGCAACCTGCACGGGCGCCATGGCCCCGGTGCGCGCGGCGCGCGGCATCTCGGCGTCGGGCGCCGCCTTTCCGGTGAGCTTGCGGTGCAGGTCCATGCGGATGGACGCGTACTCGCTGACCAGCAGCACCAGCAGGATGCACATGACGATCAGGTATCCGATCACGGCGCCGGGCAGCCCCGTGAAGTTCACCAGCAGCACGGGCACGAACAGGCTGAACCCGAAGGTGATCAGGTACAGCTTGGTCACGGCGCGCTGGCGGCGCAGCACGGTGATCACCTGGTACAGAAACTCGATGCCGGCCGTCACGCCGCCCGCCGCCAGCATCACGAAGCATAGCCCGCGGTACTGCTCGAAGTCGATGCCGTACAGGAAGCTCATGATGGCCAGGCCGAACCAGCTCATGGCGCCGGCGACCATCACGGTGATACCCACGATGATCACGAACATCACCACGATGATCAGGTCGAACTTCTTGCGCTTGGTCGGGTCCGCCCAGGCATTGGCCATCTTCAGCAGCATAGGCTTGTAGATAAAGCCGCTGGTGAGCAAGATGGCGTGCGCAGGGAAGTACAGCGCGTTGTAGTACAGCTGGTTGTCGTAGGACAGCGCGCCTTCCATGACGAACTTCGGCATGTTGTCGATGAGGTTGTACATGAACAGCGCCACGAACAACGGGAAGCACTGCTTGAGCAGGCCGATCACGCGCTTGGCGTTCGCGCTGCGCGACTTCGGCGTCTCAAGCTGCGCCAACGGGAACGTGAACACCACGAACGTGATGGCGGCGATGACGGCCATGACGATGCTCGATACGCCCACGTTGCGCGTGATGAGCAGCGCCAACGAGAACCCGATGAGCGCCGCGGCGGACCTGAACGCCTGCGAGATGCCGGCAAGATAGAGCTTGTCCACCTGCTGCAGGCGGCCCTCGTAGACATCGGCTAGGGCGTCCACCGCCTTATAAAGGTACACGCCCAGGCTCATGAGCCACATCTGGTCGGTATATCCGCGGAACTTGCAGTACGTGATGCCGGCCACCAGCATGATGACCACGGTGAGCACGCGGTTGGCTTGGTAATCGGCGAACGAGTACTCCTCGTCAAGGTCGGATGCCTGGAAGTTCCGCACGCCGTAGTTGCCCACGAACATGAGCAGAAGCGCCGTGACGAAGGCCAGCGAGAACATGCCCGCCTGCTCGGCGCCGGCAAGCTGCGTGACCACGATGGTGAGCACGGGGAACACCATGCCCCACAGGCCTACGCCCACCGTGTTCCACACATAGTCGCGCGTGGTGCGCCCGGAGGCATACTCGGCTTCCTGCTCGGCCAGGCCGTCGCCGCTCACGGCGCCTAGCACGCGCGAGCACCAGGCCTCCACCTTGCGGGTGACGAAGCTTTTCTTGCGGGGCTTGCCGTTGCGGGAGCGTTTGCCGTGCTTGCCGCGCGGCATTGCCTCGGTGGCCTGGGCGCCCGGCATGGCGGCGGTGGGCTGCTGCCCGGGGATAGCCTGCGTGGGCTGCTGGCCGTAAACTGCCTGCGTCGGCTGGGCGTCCCAGTTGTTGCGCACTTGCTGTGCGTTGCGCGCGCGGCCACGCTTGCCGCGGCGTGCGCCGCCGATGGCCTCGGTGGGCTGCTGACCTGGGATGGCTTGCGTAGGCTGTTGACCCGGAATAGCCTGGGTTTGCTGCTGCCCGGGAATCGCCTGCGTCGTCGCGGCCGATCGCGATGCTTGTTTCGCCACGGCCGCCGCGCGCTGGCGCTGCGCCTGGGCGCGTTGCTCCTCGCGCACGTTGCGCGGGGCGGTGGGGTAAGGGCTTTCGGCGGCATTGAGCTGCACGCGTTCCAAATCGGGACGCTGTGCGGCGTGCTTGCCTGTCGAGGATCCGGTATGTTCGTAGTTGTTCATCCGACATATTATAGTGAGGTCGCTCGAAGCCGGCCGACCCTGCGTTCGATATTCACAGCACAAGCACCCCTCCGATGCCATGCCGTAGCTTGCCGTTCGCCGCCGTTTATGCATCGCTCCCCATATGCACGATGTACGTCTCTTATCTCCCGGATTCGCGCTGCATCAGCCCCATGAACGGGGGGCAGAGGTGCGTTCGCGTCCGCGCCCGCAGAGACGCGTGGGACCGAAAGCCGTGCCGCCAGCCCCTGACCGGCTCGGCGAGCATGACCGCATCGCCTCGATTCCGGGCTTCGCAACAGACCCCATTGACGGCGAAGCACTCACTCGAACCGTTCGCCAACCATTCGTTCCGTTCGTCCTGCCGCATCGCGCCGCGTTCGTTTCCAAAACTCCTGCGCTTGCTACTAAAAAACCTTCGTTTATTCCTTCTACCAGGTATTTTGCTGCAGCTGGGTAAAATCTGGGGGGGGGGGGTTCCGCCTTATTGCATATAATCTGAGGTGAACAATAGGAGCAGCGGAAAACCGCTGTTGCGAATTCAGGGATTTGGGAAATCGGGATCGGGGTGCACGATGGGGGCTTTTCACCTTCTCGCATTGGAAGACAATGAGGAGTATCAGAAGGTGCTCCGCAGCATGCTGTCCAAATACCCCGGCAGGTCACGGCTTGATGTCGACATCATATCCGGGGTCACCACGTTCGAAGCGCTTATGGCCTCGGATGATCGCATCGACATCTTCATCACCGACATCGATTTGGGTGAAGGCAACCCCTCGGGCATCGAGCTGGTTCGCCGTTATTTCCCCGCGGGAAGCCCCACTAAGGTCATCTACATTTCCGGTCATGTCGAGTTCTGCACGTCGGTCTACCAGACAGAGCATACGTATTTCCTGCTCAAGCCCATTAACCAGTCCGATTTCGACGCCGCGCTTGATAAGGCGCTGTCCAACCTGCAGGACAGCCGCCAGCTCCCCGTCGCCATTCAGCGCAACGGCACGGTAACCATGGTCGACTCCTCCGAGGTGGAGTTCGTGGAAAGCGAGCGCCGCAAGGTGCGCCTGCACTCCGTGCGCGGGGAATGCATTGAAACGTACGCAACGCTCGGCCAGATGCTCGACATGCTGCCCGAGTGCTTCGTCCAATGTCACAAAAGCTATCTGGTGAACATGGCGTGCATCGTTGAGCTGCGCCCAGGCAGCGTGCTGCTTCGTTCGGGCAGGGAAGTGCCCGTCAGCCAGCGTCAGCGCACGTCGGTGCGCGATTCGTTCTTCCACTACGTGGGCCTTAACGCGCGATAGGCGCAGGAGCAGCATGTCCTCGCTGAAATTCGCCGTTCTGTGCGTGTTGACGGCGTATCTGCTGGTCGTCGCCTTCAACTTCATAACCAAGCTCCGCGATGCGCGGCTCATGCAGAAGCTGCTGTGCATGCTGTTCCCCATAAGCCAGATCTGCTTGATCGCGTTTCCCTTGGCGTGCTCGGCGCGTTACGGGCTGTCGGCCGCCGTGTACGTGTCGCTCATCGTGCTCGGCATCGCGTGCGGGCCGGTCGACCTGCTGCTGTTCCGTGCGCTCGACCAGGCGTGCCGATGGTTCGATTTGTCCAGCAAGGTGAACATGCTCCAGGAGCAGCTGCGGGTCCAAAACGCCTTGCGGCAACGTTCCCGGCACGAGCGCGACCAGGCCAGCGCGTTGCGCGATCAGCTTCGCGAACGACTCGAGCAGGCGCGTGCCGACTTGCGGGCGGAGCAAGCAGGCAAGGCGGGTGAAAGCCTGGAAGGCGTTATCTCCCTTATCGGGGCGCGGCCCCAGCGATTCTGCCAGCATCCCGCCGTCGACGCGCTTGTGGAGCAGAAGGCCCGCGCGGCAAGCGATTCTGGCGTGCGCTTCCGTGCTGAGATCGACATCCCCGCGGACATCCAGCTGCCTGGCGTGGAGCTGTGCGCCGTGTTCTCCAACCTGCTCGACAACGCGCTGAACGCCTGCGCGAAATCGCCTGACGGGCAACGCCGCGTTGAAGCAACCGCCCGCTTGTGGGGGATGTACCTGGTCATCGATGTGGAGAACAGCTACCTACCTCCTCAGGAGCGGGGACAGGCCGCAGGCGTTCCGGCATCGAGCGGCGTCGGCGGTCCAGGCGATGGCGATGGCGGTGCGGCCGGCTCGTTCCCCGACCTGTCCGTGCCTCATGGTTGGGGGCAGGGCATCGTGCGCGAGGTGGCGCGACGTCACGACGGCACGTTCGAGGCGGGCCAGGTCGACGGCGTGTACCGTGCGCGCGTGATCTTGAAGCAGGACCGGGCCGCGCAGGATGGAGGTGATGGCGGATGGAGCCGATGATCCTCGGCATTCCCGCGGGTGTGTTCGTGGTGTTGTCCGTCGTCGTTCCCAAGTGGCTGGTGTATCTGGGGTTCGAGTCTCGCATCCTGCACCTGCGGAATCGGTGGGCGTATTGGGTCGTGGGCATTTCCCTCATGGTACTCGCCGTGCTGGTAAGGGGCGATTTGGCCGAGTTCGCGCACCCTTTGCTCGGCGCGCTCATGGCCTCGGCCCCTTTGCTGTTCGGAAGGGGGACGTTGGCGCGGCGCGTCACTTTGTCGGCGTTCGGTCTGGTCATAGTGCTACCTGGTGATCTGTTTCTCGACATGACGTTCGACATCCTGGCGGGCGCCACCATCGATGATCGCGCAACGGTGGCAGCCAACGCCACGCTGTTCGCATGTGCGACGTTGTTCGAGGCGTTCGTGGAGATAACGCTGTTCTGGGGGCTTACCGCGCTGGTGAGAAGGTTCTATCCGGAAGAAGGGGTGGATGTGGCCGCGCCGTCGTCGCGTCGAGCGTCGGTCATCGCCTCATCGTTCGCGGTGTTTTCCGTGGTGCAGGCCATGCTGCTGGCGTTGTGCTTCAGCGTGGCGGTGGGGCCGTGCGACGGCGATTCGCTGCTGCTGCGACTGTTCGGCCTGCTCATGTTGTTGTGCTTCGGCGTGGACACCGTGCTACTGCTTGCGGTGGGCAGGTTTCGCGGCAAGGTGCGCGACGATGCCCGCGCCGCCGATTTGAGCGGCGAGCTCGACCGATACCTGGTCGACTACCAGGCCACGGTCGATATGGCCCAGCGCTCGGCGCGCCTGCGCCACGACCTGCGCAACCAGGTTCAGGTGGCGAACGCCCTGGCCGAACGCGGCGAGCTCGAGCTTGCCGAGCAGCATATCGACGCCATGCTGAAGGAGCTGGACGGGCGATAGCGTTGCGTGTTGAGCGGGTGCGGCCTGCGGTCGGGCCGAGCGGGCGCCGGGCAGCCTGATCGGCTGCCATGCCGCTGCCGGCAGGTCGGCGGGTTGGGCGTCCGCGCCGCCTCGTGGGTCATCCGATCGGGCTCTTCGTTGCTTGCTTTCGCCCGCCTTTCCGCGTTTTCATGTGCGGTTTCGGTTGCTTCCCGCCGCCTGCGCGCCGCGCGCCGCGCAGGCGGGTGCCGCGTGTGGTAGGCTAGCGGACCAAAAGAGAACGCACTCCTTCGAAAGGGGCCCGTCATGACCGATGCCGCATCCATGCTTCCCGCCGTTTACGCCGCCGCGCAAACCCCGCAGGCGGGTGCTGCGACCGCCGATCTCGTTCGCAGCTTGGGCGCCGCCGCGCAGCCCGATATCGTCGCCGCGCGCCGCCTGCTCCATCGCTTCCCCGAGGTGTCCGGTCAAGAGGCCAATACACAGAAACTGCTGTGCGAACAGCTCGATGAGCTGGGCATCCCGTATCGAAAGCTCGACAACAACGGTATCATCGCAACCATCGCCGGCACCGCGCCCGGCGCTTACGATGCCGATGGGGCGCCGGTGCGTCGCGTCGCCTTGCGCGCCGACATGGACGCGCTGCCCGTCGCCGAGCAGACGGGCCTTCCCTTCGCCTCGGAGAACCCTGGCATCATGCACGCGTGCGGCCATGACGCGCACATGGCCATGATGCTCGGCGCCGTGCGCATCCTGCGCGATGCCGCCGATTCGCTGGCGGGCGAGGTGCGCATCATCTTCCAGCCCGCCGAGGAGATCTCCATCGGCGCGCTTTCCATGATCGAGGCCGGCGCGCTCGAGGGCGTGGACGCTATTTACGGCGCGCATATCTGGAGCGAGGTGCCCGCCGGCACCGTGTCCTGCGCGCCTGGGCAGCGCATGGCCAATACCGATTGGTTCCGCATCGACATCGACGGCGTTTCGGCGCATGGCTCCATGCCGCACAAGGGCGTGGATGCCGTGGTGGTGGGCGCCGAGATGGTCGCAGCGCTTCAAATCCTGGTCAGCCGCGATGTTTCCCCGTTTGAACCCGTGGTGGTCACCGTGGGCGAGTTCCACGGCGGCCAGGCGCGCAACATCATGGCCGGCCACGCGTGGCTCACCGGCACGGTGCGCACGTGGTCCGAGGGCCTGCGCTCTGAGGTCCCCGATCGCCTGGAGCACATCGTCAGCCGCATCGCCCACGCATTCGGCGCGACGGCGCGCTTCACGTTTGAGCCGGGCAACGCCGGGCTTGCCAACGACCCCACGTGCGCCGAGGTGGCGCGCCAGGCGGTGATCGACACGCTGGGCGAGCAGGGCATCGCCGACTACCGCGGCACGCTTTCGGGCGAGGACTTCAGCGAGTACCTTCGCATCGTGCCGGGCGTGTTCTGTTTCGTGGGCACCAGGAATCCGCAGGTGGGAGCCGACCATCCGCAGCACAGCTGCCATTACACCGTTGACGAGGACGTGCTTGCCAAGGGCAGCATGGTGGCGGCTCAATGGGCTTGCCGCATGCTCTCGGGCGCCAAGGGATAGCGCCGCTCGGGTTTGCGCGCTTCTTGTCCTTTGCGATGGCCTTGTCGATATCCGTGCTGTTTTATTCGGCAAGCGGTATAATGCAGTGGTTCAATATCATTCGCAATCGAAAGGACATGCCATGCCGGAGATGATCTCGGTCGAGCAAGCGCGTGACCTGGTCTTATCGCACGTTTCCCAGTTGCCTGCGGAAACGGTCCCCGTGTTGGATGCGGCCGGTCGTGTTGCCGCCGTCGACCTGAAAAGCGATATCGACATCTCGCCGTTCGCCCATGCCGCCATGGACGGGTTCGCCATGCGCGCCGCCCAGCTGCAGTCCGCAAGCCCCGAATCACCCGTCGAGCTGGACGTTATCGCGGAGGTTGCCGCCGGAGACACCTTCGAGGGCGACATCCCCGAGGGCGCATGCGTGCGCATCATGACCGGTGCGCCGCTGCCCGCGGCCGCCGACGCCGTGGTGAAGTACGAGATCGTGCGCAACGTGGAAGGCGACGGCCGTCCCGGCAGCCGTGTCGCCTTCGAGGCGCCTGCCAAGCTGCGCGGCAACGTGCGCGAAGCGGGCGAGGAGGCGCGCGCCGGCGAGACAGTCGTGCGCGCCGGCGAGGTCATCAACGCCGCCGGCGTGGGCTTTCTGGCCGGCTGCGGTGTGACCGAGGTTCCCACCCCGCGCCGTCCGCGCGTGGCCATCATCTCCATCGGCAGCGAGCTCGTGCCGCCCACCCAGGTTCCCACTGCGGGCAAGATCCGCAATTCCAACGGCTATGCGCTGGCCGCGGCCGCCCGCGCCGCGGGCGCGCTTCCCACCATGCTGCCCATCGTGGAGGACTCGCTCGAGGCCTTGAAGGTTGCGGTGCTCGAAGCGGTGCGCGAGTACGACTTCGTGGTCACGAGCGGCGGCGCGTCCGATGGCGACTTCGACTTCATCAAGCCCTGTGTCGAGCAGACCGGTGAGCTGCTCATGACCCGCGTGAACATGCGCCCGGGCAAAGCGCAGACGTTTGGCCTGGTCAACGGCACGCCCGTGTTCGGTCTGCCGGGCAACCCGGCTGCGGCGTATTGCGGCTTCGAGATGCTCATCCGTCCGGCGCTGCGCAAGATGCAGGGGTATTCCAATCTGCAACGCCCGCTCGTGAAGGCGCGTCTCGCGCGCGACGCGAAGAAGGGCGACACGCGCCGCATCTACCTGCGCGCCACCATCACGAAGGACGCCGACGGCGCCTATGCGGTCGAGCCGGCGAAGAACCAGAGCTCGGGTTTGTTCGGCGTCATCCAGCGCAGCAACTGCCTGGCCGTCCTACCCGAGGGCGGGGAAGGCCGCACGGCGGGAAGCCTGGTCGAGTGCATCCTGCTCGACGTCAACGAGGACGTGTGCCTGTAACCGGCGCTTGCGCGACCGGTTGACGGCGGGCCGTGGGCCGGAAGGCCTGCGGCCCCGATGATCGGGAAGCGCCCGATCTCGACAAGCTCGGCTGCGGCCGGGAAGGCCTGCGTCCCCGATGATCGGGAAGCGTCCTGCCCTGACAAGTTCGGCTGCGGGCGGAAAGGCCTGCGGCCGAGACAGCCGGCACACGGTTCGCCGGCGCTTAACCTTTATATAAGGAGGAACCAATGACCGAACACGATCACGCGTCCACGCCCATCACGTTCGCCATCATCACCTGCTCGGATACGCGCGGCATGAAGCAGGACACCGCCGGCGCGGCGCTCGAGCAGCTCATCGCCGACAACGGCTGGGTATGCAAAAGCCACGTGGTGGTGAAGGACGAGGTGCCGCAGATCAGCGCCGCCATCGTGGAAGCATGCGACACCATCGACGCCGACGTCGTGCTGACCTGCGGCGGCAGCGGCCTGTCGCTGCGCGACGTCACGCCCGAGGCCACGCAGGCCGTGTGCGACCGCAACGTGCCCGGCATCGCCGAGGCCATGCGTGCCCACAGCCTGGCCATCACGCCGTTCGCCATGCTCTCGCGCGCGCTGTGCATGCAGCGCGGCACGCACCTGGTGGTGAACCTTCCGGGCAGCGAGAAGGCCGCTCGCGAGAACTGGGACGGCATCGCAGCCGCGCTTCCGCACGCCGTGAAGATGATGGCCGGCGGCGGCCACTAGAGACCACTGAGCTTCCACCGCGCCATTAAGGTTGGAGCTGTGGTAGCTACCAAGATGCGCAGCAATGCATAGCGCAAAGGACGCCCGCTTTAGCCTATCGCGGCTGAAGCGGGCGTTTTCTTTCGTGAACTGCGAAGAATCGTTCATTTTGGTCGCCTCTGGACAAGATGAACGATTCTTTGCGGGATATAGCCCATAAAAGTGCGGTTTTTGGAAGAAATGGCTCTCCATGAGCAAAAAATCGTTGAAAAGGTCCACCACGTAGCGTGTAAGCGGGCAAGAATCGCTCGTTTTGGCCGCAGGTGGACAAAACGAGCGATTCTTGCGCCCCAAACAAAACCCGGCCGGGCGAAATGTACAGTGCGTTTTCTTCCGGACAGATAATCCTCCGTCCCCAAGTGTCTGACCGCGGGCGAAATGGCGCTAGCTTCCGTTTGCCGTAAGCTGCATGCCGAAGGCAATGCGTGCAAGGGGGCTTCGCGATTATTACAGCGCGAATACAGCAGCGGGTCCCGCAGCTCGGTTTGAGCTGCGGGCCCCCGCTTTGCGTTGGGACCCGCTTTGCGTTGGGACCCGCTTTGCGTTGGGGCGCGCGTTATGCTGCGGTGCCGTCTTGCGTTGGGGCGCGCGTTATGCTGCGGTGCCGTCTTGCGTTTCGCGATATATCATGTCGTTTCGCATTTCGTAACCTATCGCGTCGTTTCGCCTGGTGAAGCGCGTGTCGATTACTCGTCCTTTTGGGCGACTAGCAGCAGGATGCCGGAAACCATGTTCAGGAACAGCAGGGTGCAAACGCCAAGGGCGACGGTATTTGGCTTTTTGCCCTTGTAGACGCCCCAAGAGCGAACGGTCATGGGAATGCCCCACGCTAAGGGGACCAGCCCGATGCCGAGCGTTGCGATGCCGCCGATTCCAATGACGACCAGGGCCACGATGTTCATGATGAACGCGATGAGGCGAAGCGTCTGATTGCTTCCCTCCACAACGTATGTTTTCTCAGGCATGGGAACGCCGTAAGGCGGCTGCGGTGTGCCGTACGGCTGCTGCGGGGCAGCGGCGTAGGGCGATTGCGGCGCGGCGGGTTGCTGAGCGGCAGCATATTGCTGCGGTGCGACCGCAGGCTGCTGGGCGACTGACGGAGCTGGCGCTGCAGGAGGAATCGGTGCGGCGGTCGCTGCGGGTGCGGCCGGCGGAACCGGCGCGGCAGGTGCGGCAGGAGC
>NZ_QUCY01000032.1:2925-26317 GCF_003474385.1 Eggerthella sp. AM16-19 | reverse complement strand
TGGTTCGATTGAAACAGTCAAAACGCGATAAGAAGATAGTAGGAGGCACATCATGAACGAAACGCCTTCGCGCATCCTGGTCGTGGACGACGAGCCCTCCATCACGGAGTTCGTCGGATACGCCCTGAAGAAAGAGGGCTTCCAGTCCGACGTCGTGGACAACGGCGAGGACGCGCTGGCAATGGCCCAGGAAAACGACTACGACCTGTTCGTCCTGGATATCATGCTGCCCGGCATGGACGGCTACGAGCTGTGCCGCCGCCTGCGCACCAAGACGTCCGCGCCCGTGCTGTTCCTCTCGGCTCGCGACACCGAGCTGGACAAGGTTGTCGGGCTCGAGATCGGCGGCGACGACTACCTGGCCAAGCCCTTCGGTGTGCGCGAGCTCATCGCCCGCGTCCGCGCGCTGCTGCGCCGCAGCCAGGGCAACGAGCTCACGCCGAACAGCCACGCCATCACCGCCAGCGGCATCACGCTCGACGAGGACGCGCACACCGCCACCGGCCCCGCCGGCGACATCGACCTGACGCCCCGCGAGTTCGAGCTGATGGCATGCCTTATGAAGAACGCCGGCAAGGTGGTTTCGCGCGAGGAGCTGCTGCGCGACGCCTGGGGCTGGGAATACCTCACGGAAACCAAGACCGTGGACACCCACATCAAGCGCCTGCGTGATAAGATCGAGCAAGCCGGTTACGATCCCGGCCTTGTGGAAACGGTTCGCGGTTACGGATATAGGTTCAAGCTATAAAACGGCTGCAGACATATTTCGCGCTCTTGGCCACGCTGCTCAGCCTGCTCGCTGCGGTGGTCACGGCCGTCGTGTGCATGCTCGTGTACGACGCTTCCATAGCGGTCCTGCTGGTCCTCATCCCCATCAGCGTGGTCATCTTCTGCATCAGCCTGCTTATCGGCCATTTCCTATCCGAGCCGCTTAGCGACCTGGCGAAGAAGATGGCAGCGTTCCGCAGCGGCGCGCCCGTCACGTTCGAGCCCGACGGCCGCATGTACGAGGCAGATCTGCTGACCAGCGACTTCAAGCGCCTCGTGCAAACCACTACCCAGCAGCAGCACGACCTCGCCATCAAAGAGCGCCGCCAGAACGAGTTCATCAGCGACGTCGCGCATGAGCTGCGCACGCCGCTGACGGCCATCCGCGGCAACGCCGAGATGCTCGCCGACCCCGACCTGCCGCCCTCGCTGCATGAGAAGTTCTGCGGCATCATCGTGAACGAAAGCGAGCGCCTCAGCCGCTTGACGCACGACCTGCTGACCCTGCAGCGCATAGAAAGCTCCCCCATCCCCGAGACCATGCAGCGCGTGAACCTGCACGATCTGGCGAACAGCGTGGTCGATGCGCTATCCCCCATCCTGCACGACCGCCAGGCGAACACGAGCGTCTCGGGCGAGGCCCCCGACGTGCTGGGAAATCCCGACAGCTTGCGCCAGGCCGTCACCAACCTGGTCGAGAACGCCAGCCGCTTCATCAAGCCCGGCGGGCACATCAACGTTGAGCTGTTCGGCATGAACGGCAACTCCATCATCGCCGTGAAAGACGACGGCTGCGGCTTCGGCGACGTGGACCCCAAGCTGCTCTTCGACCGCTTCTACCGCACCGACGCAAGCCGCACGCGCGGCACGGGCGGCACGGGCCTGGGCCTTGCCATCGTGAAGTCCATCGCCGAGGCGCACGACGGCACCGTCGAGGCCGTCAACCTCCCCGAGGGCGGGGCGTGCTTCATGATCGCCATCCCCTCCATCCCCGCCGACATCTCGGTGAAGAAGCCCCACGGGAAAACGAAGAACGCCTAAAGGAAAGCCTGGGCAACCGGGCTGACGGCCGATGCCCGATCCGCCCCCAGGCGGCATCGGCCCTTTCGCCATGCGCATCCCATAACCGACCATCACCGCCCATCCGCACATGCGCCCGACCCCTCCGCCGACCGGAACGTCCCCAGGACACCAAGTGTTTACTTCACCCGCGCATCGATTCCGGTGCGGGCAGGGGTCAGGACGTGGGGATTCGCAGGGGCCGCAACGCGTGATGCTATACTCGAATGCAATCGACACGCATCATCTCCGGGGCGCATCGCCCCGTACATCGAAGGAGCATCATGGGTTGCACCATCATCGGCTGCGGCAAGCAGCTGCCGGCACTTGACGTGCCCAATGAAGAGCTGACCAAGCTGGTCGACACCAGCGACGAATGGATTTCCACGCGCACGGGCATCCTCTCGCGCCGCGTGTGCGTCAGCGAGGGCAACATCGACCTGGCCGAAGGCGCCGCGCGCCAGGCGCTCGGCTGGGCGGATGGTGGCTATTCCGAGCGCAAGATCGCTCCCGAAGACATCGACCTCATCATCTACTCCACCATCACGCCCGACGAGGTGGTCCCCACCTGCGCCGCCATGCTGCGCCGACGCTTGGGCCTGGTCAACGCCGCGGCATTCGACATGAACGCCGCATGCTCGGGCTTCATCTACGGCTTGACCATCGCCGAGACTATGATGGCCGCCAGCGCCCCGGGCGCTGCGGGCGCGGCGGGCCGCAACCCCATCCGACGAGCGCTCGTGGTGGGCGGCGAACGCCTGACCCGCATCGTCGATTGGAACGACCGCAACACATGCGTGCTGTTCGGCGACGGCGCCGGCGCCGCCGTGGTGGAATGGGACGAGCGCAAGCCCGGCATCCTGTCGTGGTACATCAAAAACGATGACGACGATTCCAACGCCCTCACCTGCCCTTCCGCCTACGACGCGCCCCAACCCTTCACGCCCGAGGGCATCGATGCGGACGCTCTGCAACAGGCCGACCCCGGCACCGCCCCCATCGACGCCGAGCTCGATGTCACGGAACGCGTTGCCGCAGGGGCGCCGCGCCAGGCCCTGTACATGAACGGCCAGAAGGTGTTCAAGTTCGCCACCAGCGTCATGCCCGCCGCCATCGAGGAGGTGCTGCGCCGCGCGAACCTGACCATCGATGACGTGCAGTTCATCGTCCCGCATCAGGCGAACCTGCGCATTATCAAGTACGCCGCCAAGCGCATGGGCCTGCCGCTCGAGCGCTTCCAGGTGTCCATCGCGCATCGCGGCAACTCGTCGTCGGCATGCATCCCCATGACGCTGTGCGACGCGTATGAAAGCGGCAACATCCACCCCGGCGACAAGGTGGTGCTCGTAGGCTTCGGCGGCGGCTTCACCAGCGGCGCCGTCCTGTACGAGGCGTAACCGCGCGCCCGGACCCCCTTTCTGCAACGGGGCGCCGCAGCGGCAATGTCATCCAGGCGCCAGGCGTGCGGATGCGCAAACCCCTCCTTTGCGCATCCGCACGCCTGGCGCCCGCAAACCTGTCCCCCCGTATCGCGCGCGAGCTGCTGGAGACGAAACCCATCGAGCAACCCAGCGCCGATCGCCCGCAAACCCATGACGAAACACGAAAAGGCCCGCATAAGCGGGCCTTTTCGTTGCACTTGGGATATGCGAGAATCGCTTATGCGCGACGTCCCACAGCGGCGTTGACGGCGCGGGCGCAGATGACGGCCGCGACCAGCTTCGCCAGGTCGATCAGGATGAACGGCGCAACGCCGGCTGCGAAGGCGGCGGCGGGCGTCATGGAAGCCACGGCCATGAGCTGCGCCCAGCCGCACACGTAGGCGACGGCAAGGAACACCAGGCCGGTCAGGAAGTCGATGACAAACACGCGAGCGCCCTTCGCCTGGCCATCACGGGCCAGCAGGGCCTTCAAGCCGAAGCGCACGGCCACGGCAAGGCCCACGCCAAGCAGATAGCCCCACAGAAAGCCGCCGGTCGCACCGGCCAGAACGCCGATGCCGCCGCGCATGCCGCTGAACACGGGCACGCCCACGGCACCCAGGACCAGGTACGCGGTGATGGCCGCAACAGCTTCTTTCGGCTGCAGCACCAGCACCATGAACGCCACGGCGAAGATCTGCAGCGTGAACGGCACAGGGCCCAAGGGCACCGTCGCCCACGCCGACACCGCCGTGATGGCGACCGTCAATGCAACGAACGCGATGGAACGCGTGCGCGACCCGGCGGCCGTCTTCTTCTGAACCTGTTCCACAACTTCCCCTTCCTTGCCCCTCCGACCCGATCGGGGGGACCCATCCGCGATACCTTCGCGGCGATCGCTGCGCCAAACGCAGCAATCCTATTTCCTACAAATCACAGAGGAATTGTAGCACGAGCGCAATTTCCCTCGGTGATTTCGGCCGCAAAAAAGCCTTGCAGCGCAAAAAACGTTGCAAGGCTGAAACAAACCGCTAGAACTTGGCCTGCAGCTGGCCATTCTCCAATTTGCGCAGACGCTTGAGCTCAAGCAGGACGAACACGCCGGTGGTGAAGATGGCCAGGAAGTCCGCCACGGGACACGCGAAGTACAGCGCATCCAGGCCCGTGTAACCCGGGAACCATACGGGCATGACCATGGGCAGACCGATGTAGAGCGGGATCAGGAACAGGATCTGGCGCGTGAGGGACAGGAACACCGACTTCGCCGGCTGCCCCGTTGCCTGGAAGTAGTTCGAGCCCACGATCTGGAAGCCCACGAACGGGATGAGGAACAGCTGCACCTGCAGCGCGAACACCGTGAACGACAGCAGGTTCGGGTCAGTGATGCCGAAGAAGCCGACGATCTGGACGGGGAACAGGTGTACGAGCGCCCACAGCACCACGGCGATGACCGTGTTGCCCGCGATGCCCCAGGCCAGCGTCATCTTCACGCGCTTGAACAAATGCGCGCCGTAGTTGAAGCCGAGCAGCGGCTGGATGGCGATCGACATGCCGATAAGCGGCAGCACCACGAACGAGGCCACGCGCTGCACCACGCCGATGGACGCCAGCGCGCCCTCCGCGCCGATGGGGCTTTGCGCGCCGTACATGTTCAGCAGGTTGTTCAGCACGAAGTTGACCGCTGCCATGCCCGCCTGGACGGCGAAGCTCGCAAGGCCCAGCGACAGGATCAGGCGCACGGTCTCGCCGTGCAGCGGCATCATGTGCAGGCGCAGGCGCATAGGGACGCCCTTCGTCAGGCAGAAGTACCACAGCACCGTGGCGCACGAGATAGCCTGGCCGCACACGGTGGCAAGCGCGCTGCCCACGACGCCCATGCCCATGACCAGCACGAACAGCGCATTGAACACGGTACATGCAACGGCGCCGATGATCATGGTGCCCAGCGCGCGGTTCGGGGCGCCGGCGGTGCGGATGAAGTTGTTCACGCCCATGCCGATGCACTGGAAGATGAAGCCCAGGCTGATGATGCGGATAAACCGCATGGCGTAGTCCCAGTCCTCGGGAGTGGCGCCCGACACGCTGAGCAGTCCATCGATGCAAGCCGGGACGAACATGGCGATAGCCACCGCCACGGAAGCGATAAGGGAAAGCGTGACCGTGTTGCCCAGGCTGCGCTCGGCCTCCTCGGGCTTGCCCTCGCCCATACGCAGCGCGGCCAAGGCGTTGCCGCCGTTGCCAATCAGCATGGCGATGGCCATGAACACCGTCATGATGGGCATTGCCACCGTGGCGGTGGACAAGCCGATCTCGCCCATTGCCTGCCCCAGGAAGATGGAGTCGATAACGTTGTAGGCGCCGTTGACCAGCATGCCCAAGATGGAGGGGATGGCGAACTCGGTAATAAGGCGCGGAATGGACTCCGTGCCCATGCGCGTGACCTTATCGTGCTGCCTGGGCTTGCCTTGGTGGCCAGGCGCTGCGGGCTTGCCCTGGGCATCCGCCGGATGGGACGGCACCGCGGACGTGCCCTTTGCTTCTTGCTCTTGCGTCATGCTTGCATGCTGCCTTTCGAAACCTTTAACTATCTAAAATTTTGCCAGCGCTCTATTATATATGACCGGCGACCTGCAGAGAGCGCACGCAAGAGAGCCCCCATGCCGGGATTCCATCATTCATGCATATTGGACAAGAAAGGGAAGGGGGCGAAGCTGGACGCCTTCGAAGCGCTGCCCGCTTCGCTGCCGCGCACATGTCGGACGCATACGCCCAAGCCGCATCCACGCAAATGCCGAAGCAACGCGTGCATCCAGCGCGCGGGCGCCGCGGTCGGCGCACACGCGACGTACCGACCCGCAAGAACGCCTAGCGGATATGAGCTTCGCCCGAGCTTGCTAACACCTCCGCGCCTTCCGGCGTGCGCAGCACCAGCCTGCCGTCCGGGGCCACGCGCGTCACCGTGCCCGCCGCCAACACGTTGCCCGAAAGGTCCTCCATGCGCACGAAGCGCCCGGACAGCGCGGAGCACGCGTCGAACTCGGCCTGGAAGGGCTCGAAGCCCTGTTCGCACCACAGCGGATACACGATGGCAAGCTGGTCGCACAGCGCACCGGCCACAGCGTTGATGCGGTCTTCCACGGGGCCTTCGCAAAATCCCAGTTCATCCAGGTATACCGGGATGTTCTTCCCCGCCGGCACGGATGCGGTATCGGCCGGGCGGGCCACGTTGACGCCCACGCCCACGCACAGCGCCCGCGCATGCATCTCCGTCGAGATGCCGCACAGCTTATGGAAGGGGCGCTTGGGCCGGGAATCGTCACCAGGAGCCGCGTCGCAAAGAGCCGAAGACCCCTCCCCGCAAGCGGAGCCTTCGCCTGCCGAGGGCGCGGCTTCGTCCAATGAAGCGCCCGCTTCGGCCACCACGATGTCGTTCGGCCACTTCACCTGCACGCGACCCTCGAGCTCGGGGACGAGGCTCGCGATCGCGCGGCGAACGGCCAGGCCCACCAGCAAGCTGAGCGTGGGAAGCTGCGCCGGCGGGACTTCGGGGCGCAGCAAGAACGACTGGTACATGCCGCCAATCGGGCTTTCCCACGCGCGACCCTGCCTGCCGTAGCCGGCGGTCTGCCGCAGGCCGCGCACGGCCAGACCCTCGGGTTGGCCTTCCTCGATAGCACGTTTGATCAGGTCGTTCGTGGACGTTACAGTCTCAAACGATTGCACGCGAAACTGCATCCCAGCACCTTTCTCCCCTTATGCGGCGGCATGGCATAAGGTCATCGCAAGGCCGCGGAAAGCCGCAATGAGCCAACGCTCCAGCTTCGCTAACCGCAGCCCATCGCCCAAGCCGACAACCCGGCCCGGACCCCGCAAGCCCGACGCAAGCCCGATATCAGAGCCTGCGCCCCGGAACCCATCCGACCGTCCGCAAGCCGCCGCTTTCCCCGGCTTAACGGCTGATGCGCTCGGCTTTCCCGTAGCGCTCGGATTCCGGCTTGGCCGCCTGCGCGACGCGCACGTCGTCGGCCAGCACGTGGTTCGGGCGCAGCTCCAGCAGCGGTTTCAGCACGAAGTCGCGCTCGAAGATGCGCGGATGCGGCAACGTGAGCACATCGTTGTCCGTGACGTAGAGCTGATAGTCCAGGATATCCAGGTCGCACGTGCGCGGCCCGTTCTCGATCTCGCGCACGCGGCCCAGGCTGTTCTCGATGGCGTGCAGATATCCCAGCAGCTCCTTCGGCGCGATACCCGTGCGCAGCAGCACCACGGCGTTGACGAACGCGTCCTGGTCCTCGTAGTAGGCCGGTTCGCTCTCGTAGAAGCTGGAGATGTCGATGATCTGCGAATCAGGAAGGCTGCACAGCTCGGTGATGGCCTGGTTGAGCATGGCGATCTTGCCCTCAAGCTCCTCGCCGGGCTCCGCCACCAGCGGCACGTTGCAGCCCAGGCCCAAGAACGCGTACGGGCGCATGTCGGACAGCGCCTTCACGGTTTCCGCCACGTTGTGCGCACGCACAACGCCGGCGCCCAGCTCGCACGCCATAAGCGCCTCGGTGGCGCTCACATGATCGCGCTCGACCGGGTCGTCGATGCCGTAGGCGAAGCCCAGATAGCTTTTGCGGGAAACGGCAACCATGACCGGGTAGCCCAAGCGCGCAAACTCCTGGAAGTTGCGTACGAGCTCGAGGGTCTGCGAAGCCGTCTTGCCGAAGCCCGGGCCCGGATCGACGCAGATGCGCTCGGGCTCCACGCCGGCGGCCTCGAGCATGGCCGCCTGGTCGCACAGGTAATCACGCACCTCGGCGACCACGTCGTCGTACTGCGGGTTCTGCTGCATGGTGCCCGGCTCGCCCTTCATGTGCATGACCACCACACCGCAATCGCTTTCGGCGGCAACCTGCACCATGGCCGGATCGCGGAAGCCCGACACGTCGTTGATGATGGCGGCGCCGGCTTCCACGCACGCCTTCGCCACAGCGGCATGGCGGGTGTCCACGCTCACGCAGACGCCCTGCTCGGCAAGGGCGCGCACCACGGGGAGCACGCGGGCCGTCTCCTCCTCGACGCTCACCTCGGCCGACCCCGAGCGCGTGGACTCGCCGCCCACGTCGATCATATGCGCGCCCTCATCGAGCATCTGCTGCGCCCAAGCCAGCGCAGCCTCGGGCGTGTTGTGCGTGCCGCCGTCGCTGAAGCTGTCGGGCGTGACGTTGAGGATGCCCATGATCACCGGTTTGCGCGTATCGAACTCGAACGAACCGCATTTCCACATCATGCTGAATGCCTTTCTTTCAAAAGAAGGCGAGCCTAACGGCCCGCCTTCTTACTATACCTTGACGTTTTCACATCGCATCCGCCGCCCCAGGCCGAAAAGCCCGGCGCATCGCGCGCGAACGATCCCGCCGCCCACCGCGAAGGTGCGGCGCGGCACCACGCCGGCTTACTCTGCCGGCGGGTACGGGGGCTGCTGACCGCCTGCGGGGGGAACCGGCGGCTGACCGCCGTTCGCAGGAGCCTGCGGCTGCTGCACGCCGGCCGGCTGCACGGGCGAACCCGGCTGCGCCGGCGGCACCTGACCGCCCTGCTCACCGTTCCAGTTCGGGTCGGCAAGCTGCTCGTCGCGAGCACGCGCCGCCGCCTCCTCGGCCTCCTTCGCGGCGATGATGTCGCCTTCGCGCTGCAGATAATCGTTCCAAGTGTTGTCCAGCAGCGCCTTGCAGGCCTCGCCCTCGACGGTTTCGCGCTCAAGCAGCACACTTGCCATGAGGTCCATCTGCTCGCGGTGCGCGCTGAGGATCTCGTAGGCGCGGTCGTGCGCTTCCTTCATGATGCGCGCGACCTCGTCGTCGATGCGGCGAGCCGTTTCCTCGGAGTAGTCCTGCGTGTTGCCCATGTCGCGGCCCAGGAACACCTCGTGGTTGGGCTGGCCGAACACCTGCGTGCCCAGCTCAGCGGACATGCCGTACTGCGTGACCATGGCGCGGGCCATCTTGGTGGCGCGCTCCAGGTCGTTGCTGGCGCCGGTGGTCACATCGTCGCAGAAAATCTCCTCGGCGACGCGGCCGCCCATGAACACCGCCAGCTCGTCGCGCATCTCGCCCACCGTGTTGAGAACCTTGTCCTCCTTGGGGATGGACAGGGTGTAGCCCAGCGCGCGGCCGCGGCTGATGATGCTGATCTTGTGCACCGGATCGGCCTTCGGCAGCAGGTGACCCACCAGGGCATGACCGCTTTCGTGGTACGCGATGGTGTGCTTGGTCTGGTCGTCCATCACGCGGCCCTTGCGCTCGGGACCGGCGATGACGCGCTCCATGGACTCGCTGACCTCTTGCTGCGTGATGATCTTCTTGTTGCGGCGAGCGGTCAGAAGCGCAGCCTCGTTGAGCAGGTTGGCCAGGTCGGCGCCCGAGAAGCCCGGCGTGAGCTTGGCCACGGAGGACAGGTCCACGTCGCTGCCGAGCGGCTTGTTCTTCGCATGCACGTTCAGGATGCGCTCGCGGCCCTTCACGTCGGGCACGTCCACCACGATCTGGCGGTCGAAGCGGCCGGGGCGCAGCAGCGCGGGGTCGAGAACGTCGGCGCGGTTCGTGGCGGCGATGAGCACCACGGAATCGTTGGCCTCGAAGCCGTCCATCTCGACGAGCAGCTGGTTGAGCGTCTGCTCGCGCTCGTCGTGGCCGCCGCCCAGGCCCGTGCCGCGCTGGCGGCCGACGGCGTCGATCTCGTCGATGAATACGATGGAGGGGCTTGCCTCCTTAGCCTGCTTGAACAAGTCGCGCACGCGGGAGGCGCCCACGCCCACGAACATCTCGACGAAGTCGGAACCCGAGATGCTGAAGAACGGCACGCCCGCCTCACCGGCCACGGCGCGGGCCAGCAGCGTCTTGCCGGTGCCCGGAGGGCCCACCAGCAGGCAGCCGCGCGGGATCTTCGCGCCCATGGACTGGTACTTGGCGGGGTTGGCCAGGAAGTCCTTGATCTCCTGCATCTCCTCGACGGCCTCGTCCACGCCGGCGACATCGGAGAAGCGCACGTCGGGGCGCTCCTCGATGCTCTGCTTGGCCTTGGCCTTGCCGAAGTTCATCTGCGAGTTATTGGCCTTCGCCATTTGGTTGAACAGGAAGAACAACATTGCGCCGATGAGGATGATGGGCAGCAGCGTGGTGAGGATGTCGCCCCACGGGCTGGGGGTCTTCACCTCGTACTTGATCTCGGGGTGCTGGGCCATCAGGTCGGACAGCGAGCTGCCGGCCCAGGTGCACGTGAACTTGTGCTCCTGGCCGAGCGTTTGGGATTCGACGTCTTGCGTGCCCACGCCCGAGAGCGGCTTGCCCGTGTTCGGGTCCTTCAGCGTTGCCATGCCTGCGTTCATGGCGTCGATGGCGCTGTTGAACGCGTCGGCGGCGGAATCGCCGGCCGTGACGGCGGGATAATACGTGCCGGACACGGTGTAGTCACCGGCGCTGTACGTGACCTCCGTGACGCGGTTCTGGTCGACCGCCTGCAGGAACTCGGACGCCACCAGCTTATCGGTGGTGCCCTGCGAAGACTCCGACATGCTCATGAACTGCTGGCCCACGAAGAAGGCCACCAGCAGGAAAAGGACAACCGAGATGATGGTTGTCCGGGGGTTGGGCTGTTGGATCTGGGGTTTGTTGTTTTGCGGCATAGGCCTTGCTTTCCTAGTTGTAGAACTCGGGCTTCAGGACGCCGATGTACGGCAGGTTGCGGTAGCGCTCGGCGTAGTCCAGGCCGTAGCCCACGATGAACTCGTCGGGGCACTCGAAGCCCACGTATGCGCAGTCGATCTTGGCCTGCGCGCGGGTTTTCTTACGCAGCAGCGTGGCGACCTCGATGGACTTCGGGTTGCGCGCCTTCAGCGTTTTCAGCAGGTAGGTGAGCGTGAGGCCGGAGTCCAGGACATCCTCGGCGATGACCACGTTGCGGCCCTCGATCTGGGAGGACAGGTCCTTTAGAATGCGGACCACGCCGGAGCTTTTCACGCCGTTGCCGTAGGACGAAACGGCCATGTAGTCCATCTCGCACGGCAGCTGGATCTGACGTGCCAGGTCGGCCATGAAGATGGCCGCGCCGCGCAGGACGGAGATGAGGATAACGCCGTCGGGGTCGTCCTTGTAGTCCTGCGTGATGCCCGCGCCGATCTCGGCGACGCGCTGCTTGATTTCATCCTCGGTGAACAGGATGCGATCGATGTTTTCGTGCACGATGATTACCTCTTCGATGCATTTCGCCTGAAGAGCGCCCTGAGCGCCCTTATATGAACGAGCACAAGTGTACCATTCGGCCCGACCGGGCACATGACAATACCGTAACGCCACATAAATACGAGCGCCCGTGGACCTGCCGAAACCACGGAAGCGGACGTGCGGCGCGAACCCGCCGCACGGGGCGGCGAATGATGCCGCGCAGGCGCCGGCGGCCCGAAACGCGAACCGGGGCGCCGC
Organism: Eggerthella sp. AM16-19; assembly: GCF_003474385.1. Taxonomy (NCBI): domain Bacteria; kingdom Bacillati; phylum Actinomycetota; class Coriobacteriia; order Eggerthellales; family Eggerthellaceae; genus Eggerthella; species Eggerthella sp. AM16-19. Next base: position 14,604 of record NZ_QUCY01000032.1, on the reverse strand, counting down.
AGCGCCCCGGGATGCCGATGGCCCACTGCTTACGAAAACGGCAGAGCCGGTTACTTCAGGTCGGGAAACTCCTTGAGCAGGCGCGTCACCGGAAGGCCGATGACGGTATCCAGGTCGCCCTCGATGTGCTTGATGAGCTTGGCGCCGTTGCCCTGGGCGGCATATGCGCCCGCCTTGTCGAACGATTCGCCGCACTTTAGGTACTCTGCCAGCTGCTCGTCGGTCTGCGGATGGAACGTGACGGCAGCGCGGTCCACGAACGTGCGGAAGCCCAACGACACGTCCTCGGCGTTGGGTGCGGACACCAGCCACACCGACACACCGGTGAGCACCTCGTGCGTGTTGCCCTGCAGGCGGCGCAGCATGCGCTTGGCGTCGGAGATGCTGGCCGGTTTGCCGAAGATCTCGCCGTCGCACACCACCATGGTGTCGGCGCCGATGATGGCCGCCATGCCCGTGTAGCCCTCGCCGAGCACCTCCTGCACCACGGCGCCGGCCTTGCGCTCGGCCAGCTTCTTCACCGCCTCGGGCGGGTTGGCCTCAAGGTCGGGCTCCAGCGACTCGTCCACCTCGGATACGCGGATGGTGAAGCTCACGCCCTCGCGCTCCAGAAGCTCCTTGCGGCGCGGGCTGCCGCTGGCAAGGATCACATCGACGGCCATCGGCTGCTCAGCGGCCTGCGCCTGCTCGGCTGCGGCCTGCTCGTTCTCCTGCGCCGCGTCTTGCGGCATGGGCTGTTCGCTCATTTCCTTCTCCTTACTCTGAATGCGGCCATGGGCTCGAGCCTCACGCCGCGCTTGTTCGCGCTGATTGCCAGGTTCCCCTGGATGTTCGCAACGTATCCGCCATGCGGGGCGGCCTGCGGGGTGCCGGGCTCGTCCCACGCCGCCAGCACCGCATCGACCGATGCGGTCTCGACGCGTGCGTCGGGACCCAGCATGGCCTGCAGCACCTGCACCGCCGCGCGACGCTGCAGCGGCACGGGTTGGGTGCCCAGCTCGGGGGCGAGCACGCCGCCCTCCTCGTACGCCGGCGGTCGGTCGGGCAGCGCCTCGGTCCATGCCATATGACGTTTCACCAGGCCGGATGCCATTTCCTCAAGCATATCGTCCTCATCGGCGATCAGGTTCATGGTGCGCCCGAGCACCTCGAGCAGCTGCGGGCTGCGCTCCTTCACGTGCGGGATAACCTCGTGGCGCACGTAGGCGCGGAAGCGGTCGGTGTGCGCATTGGTGGCGTCCTCGCGCCACAGGCAGCCATCGGCGTCGCATGCGCACGGCAGGCCCTCGCGCTCGCGCTGCTGCACGTAGTCGCGCAGGTCCTGGCGGCCGACGTCGAGCAGCGGGCGGACGACGGGGCCGTTGGCGTACTTCATGGCGCGGAAGCCGCCCGGCCCAGTGCCCACCATGGAGCGCATGTAGAAGTTCTCCACGCGATCGTCGGCGGTGTGGGCGGTGAAGATGCGGCCCTCGGACAGAGGCGCGGCGGCATGGCGGCACAGGCTTGCAAGCGCCTCGTTGGCGGCGAGGTAGCGCTCGCGGCGGGCGACGGCCTCCACGTTGCCGCCCTCGCGCTGCGCCTGGCCGGCGACGTCGATCTGGCAGCTGAACAGGGGGATTCCCAGAAGCTCCGCCAACTGCGCCGTGAACGCCTCGTCTTGATCGGCGGCGCCGGGACGAAGCCGATGGTTCACGTGCAGCATGGCGATGGGCCCGATGGCCCCCTCATCGGCCAGTTGCCGCGCGACGTACGCCAGCGCCGTGGAGTCCGAGCCGCCCGACACCATGAGCAGCACGGGCGTCTCGGCGTTCGCCAGCCCGCGCTGCTCGATGCAGCGACGCGCCGCCGCGAGCACGTCCTTGGGACGCGCGACCGCATCGGCGCCGAGCCCGGCATCGCCCGCCACGGCTCCCCCGCTCCCCGTTCGCTGTTGCTCTGCCATTTCCTTCCCTACCTATATATATGGTTGCCGCTACATGCGCTCGATGAGCGCGATGGTCTCGATGTGGTCGGTGTGCGGGAACATGTCCACGGGCTGCACCGTTCGCACGCCGTAGCCGAATTGCTTGAGAAAACCCAGGTCGCGGACCTGTGTTTCCGGATTGCACGAGATGTAGGCGATGCGCTCGGGCGCCAGCTGCACCGCTGCGCGCAAAAACTCCTCGGTGGAGCCGGCGCGCGGCGGGTCCATGAGCAGCACGAGCGGACGGCCCTCCTCGTCGGTGCCCGCGCGCCCTCCCGCCGCGGCCTGCGCCGCCATGTCGCGCATGAACGCGCCGGCGTCGGCCACCGCGAAGCGCGCGTTGTCCACGCCGTTGTGGCGCGCGTTCTGCTGCGCGTCGCGGATGGAGGATTCCACGCAGTCCACGCCCGTGACCTGCGCCGCGCCCATGGAGGCCGCCACCAGGCCGATGGTGCCCGTGCCGCAGTACGCGTCGATGGCGTGCTCGGCGCCGGTGAAGCCCGCCAGTTCGATGGCCTGACGGTACAGCACCTCGGTCTGCACGCTGTTCACCTGATAGAACGACTGCGACGAGATGCGGAAGCTCAGCCCGCACAGCTTGTCTAGGATGAAGCCGGGGCCGTAGAGCACCTGCTCACGCTGGCCGAGCACCACGTTGGTCTGACGCTCGTTGATGTTCTGCACCACCGTGGTGATGAACGGGCAGCGGCCCACCAGCTCGCGGCAGAAGCTCTTTGCGCCGGGGAACTGCTGGCCGTTGGTGACCAGCGTGACCAGCACCTCGCCGGTGGTGTGGCCCACGCGCACCACGGCGTGGCGCATGAAGCCGGTGCCGCGGTCCTCGTCGTAGGGTGGGATGCCGAACCTCAACATAAGGCTGCGCACCGCGCGGATGATCTGCTTGGCCTGGGCGTTCTCGATCAGGCATTCCCCCGTGTCGATGATGCGGTGCGTGCCGGCGGCGTACATGCCGCACAGGATGTCGCGCTGCGGGGAGGCAGGGCGGCTGGGGCGCTTGCCGCCGCCGTGCTTGCCGGGCGCGGCCTTGCGCGGCGCGCCGGGGGCGAACGGGGACATCACCTTGTTGCGATAGGCGTACGGGTCCCGCATGCCCAGGATGGGACGCAGCGCCTCGGGGCCTGCCACCTGGGAAAACAACTGGGCCACACGCTCGTCTTTCGCCGCAAGCTGCTGGTCGTAGGGCTGGTTGACGTGCTGGCAGGCGCCGCACTGGCGCGCAACCGGGCACTGCGGCAGACCGCTTGCCGCCACGTTGCCCTCCTGCCTGCGCTCCTGCTGACGCCGAGGACCGGCTTGGGGCCGTGCCGCCTGCCGCGGGCGCTTCCCGCCCTGCCCGCCTGCGCGCTTCTGGCCGTTTTCCTTCATGAGCTCCCCTTGTCCGCTTGCATAAAACCGTAACTATCTAGTATACGCACATGCGCGGCCGGCGACGGCATGCCGCCGGCAACCTCAAGGCAGAATCCACGCCTGCCCGTAACGGGCCGGCAACGGACGCGGCACGGTTCGGCGCACGTTCGCCCGCGCCGCCGCACGCCGCGTCCGGAGCGCATATGATGGTGCGGACGACGGTTCGCCCAACGTATGCGCGCCAGGCTCGTATGCGCGACGGGCCCGGCGCGCATACGCCGGCGCCGGCCGCCGAAACCCACCCATACGCCCCGCGCGGGAACCCGCGCTTGCCTGAAACGAGGTCCCATGCAACGACGATCCCTCGCCGCCGCCATCGGCATCGTCATCGTGACGCTTGCCTGCGTGTGCGGCCTGTACGTCCACTTCATACAAGAGAAGGTGCACGACGAGAGCGCCGACCACCTGAAGGAAATCTATTCCCAGGTCAACAACACGTTCTCCATGCTGGTATCCGACAACTGGAACCACCTGAGCACATGGAACACCATGCTCGAGGACTCCGCCGCCCACTCGCCCGACGGCTCCGTGTCCGGCGACGATGCCGAGCAGGCGCGCGAGTTCATCGACGGCGAACAGGCAAAATGGGGCTTCACCGACTTCTATTTCATCAACTCGCAGGGCGCCTACGCCACCCCCGACGGCGAGCGCGGCACCCTGAACCTAGGTCAACAGCTCGATCAGCTGAACGGCGGGAGCAGCATCGTGGCGGATACCGTCCCCACCAGCGGCACGGGGCTGACGGTGTTCGCCACGCCTGTGGCGCCCGCCTCGTTCGACGGGTTCGAATACTCGGCCATCGCCATAAGCTACAACAACCATGACATGGAAGCGGCCCTTGACGTGAACGCCTTCGACGGGCAGTCCAGCTGCTTCGTCATCACGCCGGCCGGCAACCTGCTGTTCTCCGCCACCGACCAGTACTCGCAGTCGTCGAACCTGCTCGACTGGCTCGGCCAGATAGCCTCGTTCGGCGCAGACGACGGCATAGATTCCCTTCGATCAGACATCGATGCAGGTCAAGGCGGCACCACGCAGTTCTCCACCGCCACCAACCAGTACTACCTCACCTACATGCCCGTCGGGTTCCAGGACTGGGTGATGGTAGGCGTGGTCCCGAGCAACGTGGTTAACGCCAGCATGTCGGAGGTGCAGCTGCTCACCATCGCAACCGTGTCGGTGGTGCTGTTCGCGCTTGCCGCGCTGGTAGTGGTCATCCTGGTGCAGCACGGGCGACGCGTGCTCGACCAGCAGGTCCGGGAGGTGAAGTACCGCGAGCAGCTGTTCAGCGCGCTGTCGGGCAGCACCGACAACATCTTCATCATGTTCAGCCCCGACGACGGCTCGGTGGACTACGTCAGCCCGAACACGCAGCGCATCCTGGGCATCCCCGCCGCCGACATCGCCAAGGACGTGCGCAACATCGACCGCTCGCTGGAGCCGGGGTCGGTAAGCCTGCTCGAGACCAGCATGCACTCGCTTCCCAGCAACGACCACCGCGACGGCGACAGCACGCGACGCCACCAGGAGACCGGCGAGCTGCGCTGGTACCACGAGACGCTGTTCCGCGCGAAGGTGGGCGACACGGAGAAGCTGGTGTACGTTCTGTTCGACCGCACGAAGGAGACCGAGAGCCGCGAACGCCTACAGCAGGCGCTGGCCATTGCCAAGCAATCGAACCAGTCGAAGAGCACGTTCTTGGCGAAGATGTCCCACGACATCCGCACCCCCATCAACGCCATCATGGGCATGACGCAGATTGCGCGCGACAACGCCGGCGACTGGGACAAGACCGATGAGTGCCTGGCCACCATCCAGACCTCGTCGCAACACCTGCTCAGCCTGATCAACGACGTGCTCGACATGTCCAAGATCGAAAGCGGTGCCGTCGAGCTGCAGGAGGAATGCTGCGACCTTGATACGCTGCTGCGCGACGTGGACGCCATCATGCGGCCGCAAACCACCGCGAAGGGGCAGCTGCTCACGCTCGATGCGGTGAACGTGCAGCACCGCAGCTTCGCCGCCGATCAGCTGCGCGTACGCCAGATTCTGCTGAACCTGCTATCGAACGCGGTGAAGTACACGCCCGACGGCGGCATGGTGGCCCTGCACGTGGAGGAGCACGAGCAGACCAGCCCGCATTTCGTGCGCCTGAGCTTCATCGTGCGCGACAACGGCATGGGCATGCCGCCCGAGTTCATCGACCACGTCTTCGCCCCGTTCGAGCGCGCCGAAGGCAGGCAGATGCAGGGCATCCAGGGCACCGGCCTGGGCATGACCATCACGAAGGCCTTGGTAGACGCCATGGGCGGCACCATCGATGTGGAAAGCAAGGAAGGTCACGGCACCACGTTCACCGTGAACCTGAAGTTCAAGCTGGGCGAAGGCGAAGGCGCGAAGCCATGCCCGTGCAAGGCCGCCGAGAACGACCCCGGCAAGGGCAAGCGAACGGGCAAGGACGCCGAGCGCGGACGCGCGAAGGGCCATGCGGATGAGAAGCGCCCCTCCTACACCGAGGTGTTCAAAGGCCGGCGCTACCTGGTTGCCGAGGACAACCAGATCAACCGCATCATCCTGGCCGAGATGCTCACCGAGCGCGGGGCGACCCTCGAGCAGGCGCAAAACGGCAAGGAGGCCGTGGAGCTGTTCGCCGAAAGCGAGCCGCAGCACTTCGACGCCGTGCTCATGGACGCCATGATGCCCGTGATGGACGGCTACGAGGCCACGCGCGCCATCCGCAAGCTGCCGCGCCCCGACGCGCAGACCACGCCCATCGTGGCGCTGACCGCCAACGCCTACGCCGACGACGTGAAGAAGGCGCTGGACTCGGGCATGAACGCCCACGTGGGCAAGCCGTTCAAGATCGCCGACCTGGCGAAAGCCCTCGACGAGCTGCAGCGCGGCGACGATCGCTAACGGCGCAGGGGCGTCGCGGCACCCCTGCAGCGGGGCCGCGACGCCACGCGGTAGAGCGAAGGCACCCCGCACGACCCGGGCATTGCCCGGCAGCGCCCCGCACGCGCCGCGCATAACACGAAGCTATAATCGGAAGCGAACTGCCTTGACCCTATGCCCCACCGCACCGAAAGGAAACGCCATGCAATTCATCATCCGTTGGCTGGCCACCGCCGTCGCCGTAGGAGCCGCCGTATGGTTGGTTCCCGGCATCGCCGTGCTGGGCACCACCGAAAGCTGGATCGCCGTGGCCATCACCGGCCTGGCGCTGTCGCTCATCGACATGAGCATCAAACCGCTGTTGCAGCTGCTCAGCCTGCCCATCACGTGCCTGACGTTTGGCATCTTCTACCTGGTGGTGAACACCGCCATGCTGTACCTGGCCGCGTGGCTGAGCAACGGCATGTTCAACGTGGGGTTCTACATCTCCAGCTTCGGCAGCGCGTTTTTCGCGTCCATCGTCATCAGCATCGTGTCCGCCATCATGAACTCCATCGTCGCGGACAACTAGGCGAAGAAGACACCGCGTCCGGCGCGCCACGATGCGCCCGGACGCGGCCCCAGCAACTACCCTGCTGCCCCGATCGTCGCCCAAGCAAGCCAAACCCGCTGTTGCCCGAGCAAGCTCTAAAACCCACCACACTGCGCGCTCCCGCAGCAAACCGCACGCGCCGAAACGCTGCGCGCGGTTCGCCGAGCTCAAACGAACGGCCGACAGAGCGTTCTTGCAAAAATAATCGATGCAAAATCTTGCTAAGACTTCCATTTTCTCGTTTCGCGACGTACTATGTTACTAGTTTAGTAGCATATGAACATAGGAGAGGGGTTCTCATGGATATGCTATCCGACGTCGCGCTGCTCTCGCGAATCCAGTTCGCGCTGACCGTGGCGTACCATTTCATCTTCGTTCCGTTATCCATCGGCCTGGGCCTGATCTTGGCCATCTTCGCCACCAAGTACCACCGAAGCCGCAGCGAGGCCGACGGCAACGCCATGCGCTTCTGGGTGCGCATCTTCACCGCCACCTTCGCCATCGGCGTGGCCACCGGCATCACCATGGAGTTCTCGTTCGGCACGAACTGGGCTGACTACTCGCGCTTCGTGGGCGACATCTTCGGCGCGCCGCTTGCCGCCGAGGCCCTGTTCGCGTTCTTCCTGGAATCGGTGTTCCTGGGAGTGCTGCTGTTCGGCCGCAACAAGGTGTCCAGCCTGTTCTACACCGTGTCCGCGTGGCTTGTGTGGGCTGGTTCGTGCCTGAGCGCGCTGTGGATCCTCATCGCGAACTCGTGGATGCAGACGCCCGCCGGCGCTGAGCTGGCCGCCGACGGCTCGAAGGCCGTCATCACCGACTTCCTGGCAGCGGCGTTCAACCCGTCCACGCTGCCGCGCTACACCCACGTGGTAGTGGCGCTGCTGATCATGGGCGCGTTCGCCTCCCTGGCCGTGGGCGCATGGTACCTGCTGCGCGGCAAGCACGCCGACTTCGCCATGAAGACTATCCGCGTGGGCGCCGTCGTGGGCATCGTGGCCTCGTGCGCCCTGATCGTCACCGCGCACTCCTCCGCCGTCGAGGTGTCACAGGAGCAGCCCACCAAGCTTGCCATGATGGAGGGAATGTACGACGATGAGGTGCCCCCGCTGTACGCATTTGGCTGGGTCGACGAGGAGAACCAGCAGGTCGTCACCCCGTTCTCCATTCCCGGAGGCACCAGCTTCCTGGCAACGGGCACGTGGGACGCCCAGTACCAGGGCCTGAACTCGCTGGCGCAGACCGAGAAGTACGGCGACATGGACGTTGCCGACCTGCCCGTGAACCTGGTGTTCCAGTCCTACCACCTTATGGTTGCCATGTACGGCCTGATCATGATCACAGCTATCCTGGCCGTGGTGTTCAGTCTGCGCGGCGGCCGCATCCGCTCCATGCGCTGGCTGCAGAAGCTGCTGCTGGTAAGCCCGCTGTTCCCGTTCATCGCCATCCAGGTCGGCTGGATCACCGCCGAAGTCGGCCGCCAACCCTGGGTCGTCTATCCTTCCACGTCCGGCCCCGACGGCGTGAGCCTGCTGACGAACAACGCCATCTCGCAGTCGGTTTCCGCTCCTGAGCTGCTGCTGACCCTGGCCCTGTTCGCAGCCGTGTACGTGTTCCTGTTCGTCGGATGGGCGCGCGTGATCTCGCGCTTCATCAAGCGCGGGCCCGTCGGCGATGACGCCCCCGCGGCCGGCTCCGCCGATGATGCAACCGCCGACGTCAAGGAAGGGGAATAGCCATGAGCGCGCTTGCAATCCTTTGGTTCTTTCTGATCTTCGTGCTGATCGCCGGGTACTTCCTGCTCGACGGGTTCGACCTGGGCGTGGGCGTCCTGTACCGCGCGCTGGCCAAAGACGAGCGCGAGCGGGCGCTCGTGCGCCGCAGCATCGGCCCGGTATGGGACGGCAACGAGGTATGGCTGCTCACCGCCGGCGGCGCGCTGTTCGCGGCGTTCCCCGCAGCATATGCCACCACGTTCTCGGGTTTCTACCTGGCCGTCATGCTGGTGCTGTTCGGCCTGATCGTCCGCGCCGTGTCGCTTGAGTTCCGGGCCCACGACCCGAAATGGGCGCGCGCATGGGACGTCTGCTTCATCGTCGGCTCGTTCCTGCCGGCGCTGCTGCTAGGCGTTGCGCTCGGCAACGTGATCGCCGGCATCCCCATGGCCGCCAACGGCGATTACGCGGGCGTGCCGCTGCTGGGCCTGCTGTCGCCGTTCACCCTGGTCGCCGGCCTGCTCGGCCTGGCCATGTGCCTCTCGGCGGGCGCTGCATGGGTAGCGTTGAAAGCGCCTGCCGGCTCCGCCGTGCATAAGCGCGCCGCAAAGCTGCGCGTGCCCTGCCAGGTCGCAGCTCTGGTGCTTTTCGCCGTTGCCACGGTCCTGGCGTTCGCGGTGGTGAAGCCCGTGTTCGCGCCGGGCATGCTTGCAGCCGGCGTGGTCATCGCCCTCGTTTTCCTTGCATGCGTCGTCGCGTCGATCGTGCTCGGCCGTAAGGGCAACGACCTGGTGGCGTTCCTTCTGCAGTCGGCAGCGGCCATGTGCCTGGTGGCGCTTGCTGCGGTCACGCTGTTCCCCAACCTGGTGGTGGCAGCTCCCGGCAGCGTGGGCGCATCCATCACGCTGATGAGCGCGGCTTCCTCCGACACGTCGCTGGCGTGGATGACCGGCATCGCCTGCGTGGGCGTACCGCTGGTGCTGGCCTACCACGTGATCGCGTATCGCGTCTTCCGCGGGCGTCTGAACGACAAGGATGTGAACTACTAAATGGACGCGCGGGGTTACATGAAACGGCTGAGCATCCTGTGCCTGGTCATGGCGCTGTTCGGCACAGCGGTCATGCTGGTAGGCTACAAGGCGCCCACCATAGGCCTAGTGGCAACAGTGGCGGCGCTCGTCATAGCTGCGGCCGCGCTGGGATGGAAGGCCCGGGAGCGCTAACGCCGAAACCCGACAACCGATCCGCCAACTTCTCAAAGGGGGCGATGGGAACCGATTCCCATCGCCCCCTTTCGCATGCCCGGGTTTTGTGAGGTTCCGCTGCACGGCTTATGCCGGTCGCGTGGATTCCCCGGCAAATTTTTGAAATGCCGGGCAAGCGTCCTAGTATGAAATCCGAGACAAACGGTATCCATTCCCAAAATCAGGCAAGGGGTTGTTCCACACATCATGAAATCGAATAACGACGCCGCAAGCGTCAAGTGTTGTGCGCGCAAAATCTGGGCGCACTTCAAGGAATTCGTCGTCTCCGTCAAAGGCGACCTGAAGGAAACGCACGACGAGATGTTCCAGGGAGCCGACACCCCCAAACAGCGCCTGCAGCGCTCCGTCAAGCACGGTTTGCTGCTACTGGCCCAGTTATGCCTGATCATGGGCGTATACGCAGCCGGTTGCGCACTGGCATCCGTGCTGCCCATCACGCTTCCCGGCAACATCTTGGGCATGGTGCTGCTGCTGGTGCTGCTGGGCACGCACATCCTGAAGACGAAGTACATCAGCGAGGCGTGCGACTACCTCATCGACAACATGTCCGTGTTCTTCATTCCCGCCGGCGTGGCCATCATGGGCTGCTTCTCCATGCTGGAAGCGGCGGCGGCGAAGTTCGCGTTCGTCTGCATCGCCACTACCGTCATCGTGTTCTTGGCCACGTCCTATACGGTGTTGTTCGTGTCCTGGATTATGGCGAAGCTGGGCAAGGACACCGCGCTGGCCCCCGCTGTTGAGGCGGAAAACGCGCCAAAAGCCCAGGCAGGCAGCACCGATTCCAACAGCACGCATGCCGAGGGCGCCGGCAAGCACCATCCTCATACACCCGACGGCGCCTTCGGCACCGTTGCCGGCAAGGAGGCTTAACCCATGCTGAACCTCATCGCAACCCTGGCCGTAGGCACCGTAATCTCCTTCATCGTGTTCAAGCTGGCCGTGGCGCTGTACAAGAAGGTGCGCTCCCCGCTGCTCAACCCGCTGCTGGTGACGGTGGCGGTTATCATCGCGCTCCTGTGCGTCTTCCACATCCCGCTGAATTCCTACGAGTCCAGCGTGCAGCTCGTCTCGTTTCTGCTGGGGCCGGCGACGGTCGCCCTGGCGTATTCGGTCTACCGCCAACGCCAGATCCTCAAGCAGCACTTCATCCCCATCTTCTGCGGCTGCCTGGTAGGCTCGGTCGTGTCGATGATCAGCGCATACACGCTCTGCGAGCTGCTCGGCCTGGGCGACGAGATGGCTACATCGTTCATCCCCAAGTCCGTGACCACCCCGATCGCCATCGCCGTGTCGGAGCAGCTGGGCGGCATCACGTCCATCACCGTGGCAGCCGTCATCATCACCGGCATCCTCGGCGCCATTTTCGCGCCGCTCATGTCGAAGATCTTCCGCGTGAACAACCGCATCGCCAAGGGCGTGGCCATCGGCACCTGCAGCCACGCGGTTGGCACCACGAAAGCCCTTGAGATGGGCGAGCTGGAAGGCGCCATGTCCGGCGTGAGCATCGCCGTATCGGGCCTGCTCACCACCGCCATCGTAATCATCGTCAGCTGCTTCGCGTAGCCGTTCGGCGTTTGCGTCGCCGTGACCGCGCAACAACACCTCACGGCACAGCTTCTCCGCCTAACCGGCACCCGTGGCGATTGCCGAGACCCTGACGCGCAAGCAGCAGGCCGAGGTCATGGCCCCGACCCCTTCCTCAGCCCCCAAACCCGCAGAAAACCGCGAAGGGCCCTGCGGCTCCCCAAATCCGCCTCCAACCACGGCGCCGGCCTTCCGGCCACGTCATGCGGTTTGAGAAGCGAACGGGAGCCGCAGGGCCCT
>NZ_QUCY01000032.1:0-2915 GCF_003474385.1 Eggerthella sp. AM16-19 | reverse complement strand
CGCCCGCCTGCCGGCATTTGGCAGGCGGACGTTTTTCCTTACAGTGCCAAGCGGTAGATCTCGGCGGCATCCTCCATGGTCAGCTTCTTGAAGCTGCCGAACGGCTCGCCCTTGTTCTCGCGCAGGGTGGGGATCATCTCGGCGATGGCGTCCTCGATATTGTCCTCGTCCAGGCCGAGCTCGCCCAGGCTGATGGGCATGCCCAGGCTGGCGAAGAACATGCGCGTCTCGTCGATGGCAGATAGCGCGTCGGATTCGATGTCGCCCGTGGGCGCCAAGCCGAACACCTCGTAGCCGTACTGCGCGAAGCGCGCCGGGTTGGCGTCGTAGACGTATTCCATCCATGCCGGGAACAGGCAGGCCAGGCCGGCGCCGTGCGTAACGGTGGTGTCATAGGCGGACAGCTCGTGTTCTAGGCCATGCGTCGCCCAGTCCTCGTGACGGCCCATGCCCAAAAGACCCTGATGGCACAGCATGCCGGCCCACATGATGTTCGCGCGGGCATCGTAGTTCTCGGGCTCGGCCAGCACGCGCGGGGCCTCGGCGCGGATGGTGCGCATGACGGACAGGTTCATGCCGTCGGTGACGGGCACGGCCCCCACGTCGTCGAAGAATCGCTCGAGCAGATGGCAGAACATGTCGGTGATGCCGGCGGCTGTCTGGAACGGCGGCAGCGTGAACGTGAGCTCGGGGTTCATGAACGCCAGCTTCGGGCGCTGGTAATTGCTGGCGTAGCCGGTCTTCATGCCCAGCTCGTCGTTGCTGATGACGGTGTTCTTCGACGCCTCGCTGCCGGCTGCCGGGATGGTGAGCACCACGGCGATGGGCAGCACCTCGGTGTTCGGGTATTTCTTGGTGATAAGCTCCCACACGTCGTAATCGATGCAGGCGCCGTTGGCGATGGCCTTCGCGGAGTCGACCACGGAGCCGCCGCCCACGGCCAGCACCCAGTCCACGCCGTTTTCCTTGCACAGCGCGACGCCCTCGCGCACCAGGCCGATCTCGGGATTGGGGCGCACGCCGCCCAGCTTCACGTACTCGATGCCGACCTGCTCGAGCGATGCGCACACGCGGTCGATGAGGCCCGACTTGATGGCGCTCTGCCCGCCATAGTGCAGCAGCACCTTACGCGCGCCGCGCTCGGCCAACATGGGGCCGACCTTGCTTTCGGCGTTGTGGCCGAACACGAAATGCGTAGGGGAAACGAACTCGAAGTCTTCCATGGGAACCGCCTTCCTTGGTTTCGGGACGCCGCGCCGCCCACCTTCGCCCGCAAGCAGCACGATGCGCTCAGTATAACGCGCGAACCCGGTGCCTGGCGGTATCGGGTGAAGATTGCCGCGCTCATGCGATAAAGGATTGTTGCGCGATGTCGCACAACTGCCCCAACACCATAGATCGTTGCGCGATGCCCGGTACGACAAGAGACAGTTTTGCAACGCCGCAAATCGCCCAGCACCATGGCATACGAACACGAGTCACGCAACCGCCTTCCAGAACGACCAACCGAAAAGAATATGAGATGTTCCGAGCGCGGCCTCGCTATCGTCCCCTCCTTTTGGTACGGAGATGCGGACGTTTCTCTATACCGACTATGCAGCCAGCCGCCGGTACGGCTACTCCTTGAGCAGAGACGCGTCCAGGTAGCGGCGGGAACGAACGCTTTCGGTAAGAGCGAACGCCGGCGCAAGGCGAAGCGATTTCTTGCAGGTGCACAAGAAAAAATAAAGCCGGGTAGGAAGAACCCGGCTTTCGAAAGGAATCCCGACAGGCAATGTGCGGGGTCTTGGCAACCCGCGTTCCGCTTGGCGACGGAACCTGCAAACCCGAGACAGTCGATTTGGCGAAGATAGTCGTTTGAGTTTTGCAATGTTATCCGCTGTCGGACAATGAATATTCTTGCATGCTATATTGATTCATGCAACCTTTCGAATCGCCTGTTTACCTGGTAGAAACAGTCATTTTTCGCCGTTTTACCTGGTGCTATAGCCACGGATACGGGCAATTGTGAGTTTTTATAGAAATGCATAATGCTCCACTATTTATGCATAAACCATTCAAAAGGGCGCTCAATCGATAGGCACTGTAAATGATGTAGGGAAACAATAAGGCGCCCCGATCCACATCGGAGCGCCTTTATCGGCGTGCATCTGCATCAGCCAGCGACGAACAAGGTTCCCGCAAACCCGGCAGAACTGCCTTCGTCGTGAATCTACGCGTTCGCCAGCGGGCTGGGAACGGCGTACACGCGAGCCGCGTTCTCCTGATCAAGGTCGTAGAGCGCCTTGGCATCGTTGCCGAACAGCCTCATGCGAGACACCTGCTTCTCGGCGTTGTCCTCTTCCTCCTGCTGCTCCGAAATGAACCAATCGAGGAACTTCATGGTGCGATAGTCCTTCGCCTCAAGGGCGGCGGTGTAGATGTCGTTGATGGTACCGGTGATATACTTCTCGTGCTCCAGCGCGGCCTCAAGCGGCTCCAGATGGTTGCTGAAGGTCTTGTCGGGCTGGTCGATGGCCTGCAGCTTCACCTTGCAGCCGTTCTCATGCAAATACTTACGGAAGATAAGCGCATGATCGCGCTCCTCCTGCGTCTGGATCTCGTACCAATGGGCGAAACCTTCCAAGCCTTCTTCCTGGTAGTAGTCGGCGAACGACAGGTACAGGTACGCCGAGTACAGCTCCTTGCGGATCTGGTCGTTGATCAGCTTGTACACCTTTGCATCCATAGCATCCTCCTTCAGGACAGGAACGCCGGCAACGCAGCCGGGGTTTGAACACATCCATGTTACGCCGCGCACGACAATTTCACCAGTAACGACATAGGAGCGGCACGATTGCACACAACAGCCGGACTGCATAATCGCGCGGCAAGCTGCCGGTGCGAAGGCCGGGCGGCTGGCTGCCGGTGCGAAG
>NZ_QUCY01000031.1:0-27746 GCF_003474385.1 Eggerthella sp. AM16-19 | reverse complement strand
TAACTGCTTTCTATTTGCCCTGTCCAAGAACTGGGGTGCAGTTCACACGCGGGGCTTCTTTTTGCCTGCAGGGGCTGTACGTGAGCGGTTGCGAGTGCTAGCTTGACGGCTTGGCCGCCTGTATGGCCGAATAGGGTGATACGTCTGCGCTTGGTGGGGATGTTGCTTGGTAGTCGCTCAATAGCAATCGGTGTTTTTCCTGCTCACAGGCTTGATTGTAAATCGACCACCGGCGTCTGCCCCATTCGAATGCAGACGTATCGATGCTTTGACAGGATGGATGGCGAGAAAAGTGGATCGGAGCACAAACAAACGAAAAGGCCGACCCCGCGGATCGCGGAATCGGCCCTGATAGCACTGCTTTTTTCGCCGTCCAGCCCTTAGGCTCGGACGATCGCGGGAGCATCGAACGCGCAACGGCGCCTTCGTTCGCCGCTTAGATCTCCCAGCACTTGGCGTGATCTTTGTTAGGCGTGCGCACGTTCACTTCCTGGTTCTTCAGGGAAACGCGGCTGCCCGCGGGCACGCTGGAGATGACGAACGCACTGCCGGCGATGATCGAACCCTCGCCGATAACGGTCTCGCCGCCCAGCACGCTGGCGTTGCTGTAGATGGTGACGTCGTCCTCGATGGTGGGATGGCGTTTCACGCCGGACAGCGCCTGGCCGGCACGCGTGGACAGAGCGCCCAGCGTAACGCCCTGGTAGACCTTCACGTGGTCGCCGATCGTGGTGGTCTCGCCGATGACGACGCCAGTTGCATGGTCGATGAAGAAGTACTCGCCGATCGTCGCGCCGGAGTTGATGTCGACGCCCGTGCGGCCGTGAGCGTACTCGGACATGATGCGCGGGATGAGCGGCACGTCCTGCACGTACAGCTCGTGCGCGATGCGGTACACGAAGATGGCGAAGAAGCCCGGATAGCTGAAGATGATCTCTTCCTTGCTCTGGGCGGCCGGGTCGCCGTCGAAGGCTGCCTGCACGTCGGTCAGCAGGATGCGCTGGATTTCAGGCAGACGGCTGAAGAACGTGGCGCAGATTTGATCGACGCGCGCGTCCAGCTCCTCCGTTGCCAGGCCGCCGCGGAACAGCAGCGCCTCGCGCAGCTCGCGGCGCAGCGAATCCTCGATGCGGATGAGCGTTTCGCCGATGAAGTACTCGGGGTTGATGCCCGTGGGCGTTTCGTCGCCGAAGTAACGCGGGAACATGACGCGGCGCAGGTCCTTCACGATGTTCACGATGGCAAGCTTGTTCGGGAAATGCTTGTTCGGGTCGGTGAAGAAGATCTCCTCGCGCTCGCTGTAGTTTTTCGCGATACCTGCAACGATGTCGTTCAATTGATCCTTGTCCAGCATGATGCCTCGCTCTCTCGTCTGTGAGCGCCGATATGTCTTGCTCATCATATCACGGTTGTCTCTAGACATAGTAGGCATTTCGGTTACGGATCGATGCGATGCGGCAGAGACCACGCCGTTCGCGCTCCGGCTGATGTGTCGCCTCCGTGGAACGGTTCAGGCGGCGCGGGCGCACCGGCTCGGGCGGCGGCGCCCATAACGGTTCAGGCGACGAAAGACCTGACATATTCGCCTTTAGGGGAATCCTCTGCTTTCTCGGCGTCGGGCTGCTCGGCGGCGGGCCAGCGTCTGCCTGGTCAGCTGCCCGCTCGGCGTCAGCCGACTTGACGTCAGCCTGCTCAGCATCGGGCCGCTCGGCGGCCGACTCGGTAGTGGTCGGTGCGGTGACTGGCAGCCCCCTTCCTCATGTAACCCGCGCCTGAGCGTGCTAAGCAACGATTTCGCGGGTTTTGCCCTGTTCAGCGGCGGAAAACATGAAGGAATCGCGACGATTGGCAAACGGTTGGCGCCCTGACATTGCAAACAGCCGACGTGATGATTATTGTGGGGAACGCTAAAGGGAGGGACTATAAGTTATACTAGGCTTACTAGGTCGAACAAGGAGAAACGGTACGATAGCGTAATGAAGCAGGGCACCATTTTCACGAACGCCGCGCTTGCCGCGGTGCTGGCAACATCCATGGCAACGGCCCCCGCCTTGGCGGGGCCCGCGCATACTCCGGGCGCCACCTCGGCAGGCATTGCGTACGCGGCGCAGGCAATGCCCATCGAAAGCGTCGCCAACACCGGCGACTGGACCGCAACCGACGCGGAGAACAAAGCCATCCTCGACAAGGCCGAAGCCGCCAAACTCGTCGGCCTGAAGCCGCTGAAGGCGTATCTTTCCGGCGAAACCGTAGCTGCAGCGGATTTCCTCACCATCGACGTCGACGCGCTTGCAACCATAGACGCCGACCTGGCGAAACTAGTCAAGCAGACGCAGAAGGCCATCGCCGATTCCAACGCAAGCTCCGAGCCTGAGGCAAAACCCGAGACCAAGCCCGAGCCCGCCACGCCCGCGCAGCCCGCCGAAACCCCGACCGCGCCCGCCGGGTCCAGCACCCCGTCCGAAAGCGCCGGCAAAGGCGCCGCCGCGGAGAAGCCCGCCGAGGACGTGGAGGACGCCCCCGAGGACATGGTTCAGGAAAGCGCTACTCTTGACGAGGACGAGCTGGTCTACGTCTCGCGCAACCTGACCACCGAGCAGTTCATCAGCCAGATCGGCGAGCAGGCCCGCGAGCTGTGCCAGGAAAACGACCTATATGCCTCGGTCATGATCGCGCAGGCCGTAGTGGAGTCGGCATCCGGCTCCTCGGGGCTTTCATGCGAACCCTACAACAACCTGTTCGGCATCAAAGGCGCCTACGAGGGCAAAAGCGTGCGCATGAAAACGCAGGAGGACGACGGCAAGGGCAATCTGGAGACCATCGTCGCCGAGTTCCGCCGCTACCCCAGCCTAACGGAATCGCTCAAGGACTACGTCGGCCTGCTCACCGGCGATTCGCTGTACGACCCGGTAAAGAAGTCGAACACGAGCACCTACGAGGATGCGTGCGACTACCTGCAGGGGCACTACGCCACCAGCACCACGTACTCGCGCACGCTGAAGGCTTATATCGACACGTATGATTTGACCCAGTTCGATGTCCCCAGCGACCAGGCAAAGGCAGAGGCCGCAACGCTTGACTCCGTGCTCAAGCCCACCGCCTCGCAGGCATCGTTCAAAACCGGCTTAGATGATTTCGGCATCACCGTGCCCGAGGCCGGCCTTCCCAAACGACAGACGAACCCCGTGGTAGCGGGGCTGCTGGCCGCCATTGTCGCAGCAGGCGCAGGCGCACTGGGCTTCTGGCTGTACTGGCGCCGCAAGGTCGAAGGCGAGAACGCCGCCCACGCCGCAACAGGCGCGCACGCATCGGGCAATGAACCCGCCAGCCAAACCGACACCGCAGCATGGTCGGTCGACCAGGCAATCGAGGATTGGCATCCCGCCCAGGCCGCAAACCTATCCGAAAGCACCACCGAGCCGTTGAAGCCGATCGAATAGAATCGCCCTCAACGGCCATCTGACGAAAGGCGTCGCGTCTACTCGCGCAACCGTACCCCTTATCGATTCCCAAAAGCCAAGAAGCCGGTTGCCGGTTTACACCGGTAACCGGCTTCTTTTGCGCCCCCCTTCGCGGAAAGCTATGCCGTCTTGGGAAGTCTTGGGCATAAGAAAGGGGATGCATTGAAATCGCTTCCGATGCATCCCCCCCCCCCCCCCCCCCCCGTTGCTCGTTACGCTTGCTTAAATCTCGCGCTCGACGACTTCGGCGATGGCCTTCGCGTGCTGCTCGGCAGCCTGCTGGTCCATGGCCTCCACCATCACACGCACGACCGGCTCGGTGCCGCTCGGGCGCAGCAGGACGCGACCGTCCTCGCCGAGCTCCGCTTCTGCGGCAGCCACGGCATCGGCGATAGCCTGGTTGCCATCAGCCGCGTGCTTGTCCTTCACGCGAACATTGATGAGCGTTTGCGGGAAGCGGGTCATGGCTTTCGCCGCTTCGCCAGCGGACTTGCCGGCGCGCTTGCAAGCAGCCAGGAACTGCAGCGCCGTGACCAGGCCGTCGCCCGTGGAGTTGTGCTCCAGGAAGATGGTATGGCCGGACTGCTCGCCGCCGATGACGTAACCGCCCTCGCGCATGGCCTCGAGCACGTAGCGGTCGCCAACCTTCGTTTGGATGAGGTTGATGCCCGCATCGCGCAGCGCGTGCGTCAGGCCAAGGTTTGCCATGACGGTGGACACAGCGGTGTCGCCGGCCAGCAAGCCGCGCTGCTTCAGGTCGATAGCGCACACGGCCTCCACCATGTCGCCGTCGATCTCGTTGCCCTCGGAGTCCATGAGCATGACGCGGTCGGCGTCGCCATCGTGCGCGATGCCCACATCGGCGCCGCACTCGGCGACCAGGGCGCGCAGAGGCTCCAGGTGCGTGGAACCGCACTGGACGTTGATGTCCGTGCCGCAGTAATCGTCGTTGATGACGGTGACGTCAGCACCCAGACGGCGCAGCGCCTCGGCGCTGGTCATGCAGGATGCGCCGTGACCCGTATCAAGCGCCACCTTCAGGCCCTTGAAGTCGATGCCCTGCTTCTCCACGCTCTGCACCGCGTGCTGAATGTACAGCTCGCAGGCATCCTCGACAGGTACCGCCACGCCCACCTCGTCGCCATTGGGCAGCTCGTCGGCTGCGGCGGCGCCGCGCGCCATGAAGGCCTCGATCTCGTCCTCGACGGAGTCGGGCAGCTTGAAGCCCTGGCCGTCGAAGATCTTGATGCCGTTGTACTCCGGCGGATTGTGCGAGGCGGAGATGACGATGCCGCCATCGCAATGCAGCTCGCGGGTGAGCAGGGCGATCGCCGGCGTGGGGATGATGCCCGCCAGCAGCGCCGTGCCGCCCATGGACATGATACCGGCGGCAACGGCCGACTCCAGCATGTCACCCGACAGACGCGTATCCTTGCCGATCAGGATAGTGCGGCCCTTGAAGGCCACAGCAGCCTGACCCAGATGGAAGGCCATCTGGCACGTAAGCTCCTTGTTCGCAACGCCGCGAACCCCATCAGTACCGAAAAGACGTGCCATATTACTTGCCCCTTTTCACGTGTTCCTCGTACAAACGGATGGCGCCTTGCGGGCGCTCCTCGTCGGTCATGCGGTTGTTCAGCTCGGCAGCGAACTCGTCGATACCGATGCCGTAGCGCTCAAGCACGACGAGAAGATGATACATCACGTCAGCGGCCTCATAGCGCAGATGGTCGCAGGCCGCGTCGGCCTTGGCGGCGAACGCATCGGCCATGCCCGCGTGCGAACCCTCGTGGCCGGCAAGACCCGCCAGCATCGTCTTCGCCGCTTCCACGTCCTTGGCGGCCAAAGCCACCTCGTTGGACTCCTCGACCACCTTCTTCAGCGGCGAGTCGGCATTGCCCGTGAGCAGGCGGAACGTGTAGCTGCCCTCCCCCGCGTCGCGGCGAGCGTGGATGGTCCCCGCCAGCGCCTCGAGCGTGGCGCCGATCTGCGATGCGGGAGCCTGCTCCCCCTCGGGGATGTAAGTTTTATCGCTCATGAAAAGCCTTTCAAACGTTCGCGGGCGCGGGCGTTGTCGCCGTTCAGCCCCACCGTAATGAAAAAGGGGCGCGCCGATGCGCGCCCCTTTCAGCTGGCGTTATTCCTCGCCGTTAGCCTGAGCCTCGTTGGACTCTTCCTCGTCCTTGCGGCTGGTCAGGCCGAAGCCCAACGCGCCGTTGCCCAGAAGCTCGTCGAGCTCCTCGAGGTTGCGGTGGTAGCTGCGCGGAGGCAGAGCCTCGCCCAGCATGTCCTCGCCCTCGGTGTTGAAGGTGGCCGGCTCGTCGCCGCCGATGAGGATGGTGTCATCCGGGCTGAACACCATGTCGAGCAGCTGGCTCATGTCATCGGAGGATGCGCTCAGGTCGTCCTCGATCACATGCAGCAGGTTGTGCTGCTCGAGGCCTTCCTTGAGCTCCTCGATGGCCTTTGCGCCGATGCCCTCGATGCGCAGCAGGTCGTCCTCGGTGTGGCCCACCAGGTCGGCCACGGTCTCGATGCCAGCCTCGCTGAACTTGTTCGCCCAGCGCTGCGACACGCCCAGATCGTCGTAGATGTACAAGCGCGCGTCCTCGTCGGACAGCTGCGGACCGCGATGACCCAAGGACAGGCCGCTGTAGTAGCTGCCGTAGTTGCCGCCCATGTTGAGATAACCCTCGCCGTCCAGCGACCAATCCTGGGGCTGAGGCAGCAGGTCCTCGATCTTGCGCAAGTCGTCCGGAGCGTAATCAGGCAGCATGTCGCCCTCGACCGGAGCGGTGGGCTTGCCCTTGTAGGTCAGGCCGACGTCGCGGTAGCGCTTCAGGCCCGTGCCAGCCGGGATCGGCTTGCCGATGATGACGTTCTCCTTCAGACCCACCAGGTGGTCGACCTTGCCCTCGATGGCGGCGTCGGTGAGCACCTTCGTGGTCTCCTGGAACGATGCGGCGGACAGGAACGAATCGGTGGCCAAGGAGGCCTTCGTGATGCCCAGCAACAGCGGCTGACCCACCGGCGGGTTCTTACCCTCGGCAATGAGCTCGTTGGCAACGTTCTCGAACTCGAAGCGGTTGACCTGGCGGCCCGGCAGGAAGTCGGAGTCGCCGGCGTCGAGCACGGCCACCTTGCGCAGCATCTGGCGCGCGATGACCTCGATGTGCTTGTCGTTGATGTCAACGCCCTGGGACACGTACACGTCCTGAACCTGGGCCACGATGTAGCGCAGCGTGGTGTTCGGGTCGGTCAAGCGCAGCAGGTCGTGCGGGTTCACGGAACCCTTGGTCAGCTGCTGGCCGATGCGGACCTGGCAGCCGTCCTCCACGCCCGGGAGCATGGTGGCGCGAGCCGACACCACATACTCGCGGAAGTTGCCTTCCTGGTCGTGGATGGTCAGCGTCTTCGTGTTCTTGTCGGAGCTGATCTGCAGGGTGCCGGAGATCTCCGCCAGCACTGCCTGGCCCTTAGGCTTGCGGGCCTCGAACAGCTCCTGGACGCGCGGCAGGCCGTGCGTGATGTCCTCGCCTGCGACGCCGCCGGCGTGGAACGTACGCATGGTCAGCTGCGTGCCGGGCTCGCCGATGGACTGTGCGGCGATGATGCCGACGGCGGTACCGATGTTGACCGGACGGCCCGTGGCAAGGTCCCAACCGTAGCACTTCTGGCACACGCCATGCTCAGCATGGCAGGTCATGACCGTGCGGATGGTGACTTCCTTGACGCCCGCGGCTTCCATTGCGGCAAGCTGATCGATGGAGGTGATGTAGTTGTCGCCCTCCATGATCACGGAGCCGTCGGTGCCCTTGACGTCCTCGAGCAGGCAGCGGCCGATGAGGTTCTCGTCCAGCTCGCCCTTTTCGTTGTGCAGCGGGTACGGAACGCCAACGTTCGTACCGCAGTCGATTTCATGCACGATGACGTCCTGCGCGACGTCGACCAGACGACGGGTCAGATAACCAGAGTCGGCGGTACGCAGAGCGGTGTCGGCCATACCCTTACGGGTGCCGTGCGTGGAGACGAAGTACTCCAACACCGACAGGCCCTCGCGGAAGTTCGACTTAACCGGAATGTCGATGGTGCCGCCCTTGGTGTCTGCCATCAGGCCGCGCATGCCGGCCAGCTGACGGATCTGCTTGATGTTACCTCGAGCGCCGGAGTCGGCCATCATGAAGATGGGGTTGAAGCTGTCGAAGTTGGCGGCCATGGCCTCGCCGACCTCTTCGTTGGCATCCGTCCAGATGTCGACGACCTGCTTGTGACGCTCCTCGGGGCTCATGAGGCCCATCTCGTAGTCCTCGTCGATGGCTGCGACCTTGTCGTCGGCGGCAGCCAGGATGTCGGCCTTCGTCGGCGGCACGGTGGCGTCGTAGACGGACACGGTGATGCCGGCGCGGGTTGCGTAGTGGTAACCCGTGGCCTTCAAGCCGTCCAGGATCTCCGGCACGTCGGCCAGGGGGTAGCGGTTCGTGACGTCCTCGACCAGACGACCAATCTCCTTCTTGTTCATCTGGTAGTTCAAGAAGGGATAGTCCTCCGGGAAGGAGTCGTTGAAGATGATGCGGCCGATGGTGGTGTGGATGCGCTGACCGGCCTTCATGTCCTCGAACTTGCCGAACGCGTTGGCCACGCGGGTGTCCTTGCTCAGGCGCACCTCGATCTTGGCCTGCAGGTCCACGTCGGCGCGAGCATCATAGGCGTTGCGGGCATCGGCGAAGTCGATGAACGCGCGGCCCTCGCCCGGGAAGCCGTCGCGGGCTGCCGTCAGGTAGTAGGAGCCGATGATCATGTCCTGGGTGGGCACGGTCAGCGGGCGGCCATGAGCCGGGGATTTGATGTTGTTCGCGGACAGCATGAGCACGCGAGCCTCGGCCTGGGCCTCGGCGCCGAGCGGCACATGCACGGCCATCTGGTCGCCGTCGAAGTCGGCGTTGAATGCGGTGCAGGCCAGCGGATGCAGCTTGATGGCCTTGCCCTCGACGAGAACCGGCTCGAAGGCCTGGATGCCCAGACGGTGCAGGGTTGGTGCACGATTGAGCAGGACCGGATGGTCCACGATGACCTCTTCCAGCACGTCCCACACGTAGCTGGCGCAACGATCGACGGCGCGCTTGGCGGCCTTGATGTTGGCAGCGTACTCAAGCTCGACCAGGCGCTTCATGACGAAGGGCTTGAACAGCTCCAGGGCCATCTGCTGAGGCAGGCCGCACTGGTGCAGCTTCAGCGACGGGCCGACGACGATTACCGAACGGCCGGAGTAGTCGACGCGCTTGCCGAGCAGGTTCTGACGGAAGCGGCCCTGCTTGCCCTTGAGCATGTCGGACAGCGACTTCAGCGGACGGTTGCCCGGGCCCGTGACGGGACGGCCGCGACGGCCGTTGTCGAACAGGCTATCCACAGCCTCCTGCAGCATGCGCTTCTCGTTGTTCACGATGATCTCGGGGGCACCGAGGTCGAGCAGGCGCTTCAGGCGGTTATTGCGGTTGATGACGCGACGATACAGATCGTTCAGGTCGGACGTGGCGAAGCGGCCGCCGTCGAGCTGCACCATGGGGCGCAGGTCGGGCGGGATGACCGGAACGACGTCCAAGATCATATCGGACGGCTTGTTGGTGGACTTCAGGAACGCGTCGACCACCTTCAGACGCTTGATGGCCTTGGCGCGCTTCTGGCCCTTGCCGTTGGCGATGACGTCGCGCAGCTCCTCGGCCGTGGCCTCGAGGTCCATGGCGTCCAGCAGGTCGCGCACAGACTCGGCGCCCATGCCACCGGTGAAGTAGTCACGGTAGTTGGCGCGCATCTCGCGGTACAGGGACTCGTCGGGAACCAGCTGCTTCGGCTCGATCTTCATGAACAGGTCGAAGGCGTCCTGACGCAGGGCCTTGCGCTCGTTGAACTCCTCATAGATGTCGGCGATCTCCTCTTCCACCTCTTCAGGCGTGAGGCGCTCGTCCTCGTCGATGTCGTCGACGAAGTCGTCGTCCTCGGGGACGTAGTCCACCGACAGCTTGCGGGTCTGCTCGATCAGGCGATCGCGCTCGACGTCCAGCTCTTCCAGATCGGCGGCCAGCTCATCGCGCAGGTCCTCGACGTCCTCATCGCGAGCCTCCTTGTCAACGGAGGTGATGATGGAGCTTGCGAAGTACAGTACCTTCTCCAGCTCCTTCGGCGGGATGTCGAGAAGGTAGCCCAGACGGGACGGGGAGCCCTTGAAGTACCAGATGTGGCTGACGGGGGCCGCCAGCTCGATGTGGCCCATGCGCTCGCGGCGAACCTTGCTGCGCGTCACCTCGACGCCGCAGCGCTCGCACACGATGCCCTTGAAGCGCACGCGCTTGTACTTGCCGCAAGCGCACTCCCAGTCCTTGGTGGGACCGAAGATCTTCTCGCAGAACAGGCCGTCCTTCTCCGGCTTGAGCGTGCGGTAGTTGATGGTCTCGGGCTTCTTCACCTCGCCACGCGACCAGCTGCGGATATCCTCGGCGGAAGCCAGGGAGATACGCAGGGCGTCGAAATTGTTAACGTCGAATTCCGTCGTCATTTATCGCTCGTCCTCCTTGCCGATCAGGTCGTTGTCGTCTTCTTCTTGCTTGGTATCAGCCATCAGCTCGCCCAGCTCTGCGGCGATGTCGTCGAGAGCGCCGGCTTCCTCGGCCTCGGTCTTGCGCGCATCGTCGACGATGGCGTTGTACAGGGCCGTATCGGCGTTGTCGCGCTTCACGTCATCCAGATCGGGGTCATGGGTGACGTCGATGGTCTGATGGTCGTGTCCCTCGAGCTCGACGTTGAGGCACAGCGACTTCATTTCCTTCACCAGAACCTTGAAGGACTCGGGCACCTCGGGAGCCGGCGTGTTCTCGCCCTTGACGATGGCCTCGTAGGACTTCACGCGGCCCGACGTGTCGTCGGACTTCACGGTCAGGATCTCCTGCAGCACGTTGGACGCGCCATACGCGTACAGGGCCCACACCTCCATCTCGCCGAAGCGCTGGCCGCCGAACTGCGCCTTGCCGCCCAGGGGCTGCTGCGTGATCAGGCTGTAAGGGCCGGTCGAGCGGGCATGGATCTTGTCGTCGACCATGTGACCCAGCTTCAGGATGTAGGTCTGGCCGACGGTGATGGGCTCACGGAACTTCTCGCCCGTGCGGCCGTCGTAGAGCCATGCCTTGCCGGTACGGGACAGCTGCGGGACGAACTCGTCGCGCGCCAGGTCGCCGTACTTCTTGTGGTTCCAGTTGATGAGGTTGCGATTAGCGGCGTCGATGGCGTCGGAGATCTCCTCCTCGGTGGCGCCGTCGAATACCGGGGTTGCCACGAACTGCGGGCCCTCGACGGGCTCATCGGAGTTCGGGTCGTCGCTCCAGCCCCACTTCGCGGCCCAGCCCAGATGGTTCTCAAGCAGCTGGCCGACGTTCATACGGGACGGAACGCCCAGGGGGTTCAGCATGACGTCGATGGGCGTGCCATCGGCCAGGTACGGCATGTCCTCGACCGGCAGCACGCGGGAGATGACGCCCTTGTTGCCGTGACGGCCGGAGAGCTTGTCGCCCTGCTGGACCTTACGCTTCTGGGCCACGTAGATGCGGACGAGCTCGTTGACGCCCGGCGCCAGCTCGTCGCCGGCGGCGCGGCTGAAGCGGTGGATGTCGATGACGCGGCCGCCGGAGCCGTGCGGCACCTTCAGGGAGGTGTCGCGGACCTCGCGAGCCTTCTCGCCGAAGATGGCGCGCAGCAGGCGCTCCTCGGCGGTCAGCTCGGTCTCGCCCTTCGGGGTGACCTTGCCCACCAGGACATCGCCCGGGAACACCTCGGCGCCCACGCGGATGATGCCGTCGGCGTCCAGGTCGCCGATCATGTCGTCGGAGATGTTCGGGATCTCGCGGGTGATCTCCTCCGGGCCCAGTTTCGTGTCACGGGCGTCAAGCTCGTACTCGCTGATGTGGATGGAGGTCAGCAGGTCCTCGGACACCACGCGCTCGGACACGATGATGGCGTCCTCGTAGTTGTAGCCTTCCCAGGGCATGTACGCGACCATGAGATTCTGACCCAGCGCCAGCTCGCCGCCGTCGCAGGACGGGCCGTCTGCCAGCACGTCGCCAGCCGCCACCTCGTCGCCCTTGCGGACGATGGGGCGATGGTTCATGCAGCCGGACTGGTTGGAGCGCTGGAACTTCGGAACCAGGTACTCATCGTACTCGCCGTCGTTGTTGAGCACGATGACGGTCTGGCCGTCGACGTAGTCGACCACGCCGGGGTTCTGCGCGATGAGGATCTCACCGGAGTCGACCGCGATGCGGTGCTCCATGCCGGTGCCTACGAGCGGGGCGTGCGGCTTGAGCAGCGGCACGGCCTGACGCTGCATGTTCGAGCCCATGAGAGCGCGGTTTGCGTCGTCGTGCTCGAGGAACGGGATGAGCGACGTTGCGACCGACGTCATCTGACGCGGGGAAACGTCCATGTAGTCGACCTGCTCGGGCAGCACCTCGCCAGGCTCGCCGAACACGCCGTCGGCGTCCTTGGTACGGCAGAGCACGCGAGAGGCCTTGACGAAGTTGCCGTTCTCATCGACGGTACCGAACTCGCGCGTTTCCAGGTTGAACTTCTCGTTGGCCTGGGCGATCGTGTGGTTCTCTTCCTCGTCGGCCGTCAGGTAGTCGATGTCGTCGGTCACTTTGCCGTCGACGACGCGACGATACGGGGTCTCGATGAAGCCGTAAGGGTTGATGCGGCCAAAGGTTGCCAGTGAGCCGATAAGGCCGATGTTCGGGCCTTCAGGCGTCTCGATGGGGCACATGCGGCCGTAATGGGAGTTGTGGACGTCGCGGACCTCGAAGCCTGCGCGCTCGCGGGACAGGCCGCCCGGGCCCAGTGCGGACAGACGGCGCTTGTGCGTGATGCCTGCGGCAAGGTTGGCCTGGTCCATGAACTGGGACAGCTGGGAGGAGCCGAAGAACTCCTTGATGGCCGCCACGATCGGGCGGATGTTCACGAGCGACTGCGGGGTGATCTCGTCGGGCTCCTGCATGCTCATGCGCTCACGCACCACGCGCTCCATGCGAGACAGGCCGATGCGGAACTGGTTCTGGATCAGCTCGCCGACCGTGCGGATGCGGCGGTTGCCGAAGTGGTCGATGTCGTCGACCTTGACGCCCTCGGCACCGGCATGCAGGCCGATGATGTACTGCATGGTCTTGGTGATGTCTTCCTCGGTCAGCGTGGAGCAGGTAGCCTCCTCCTGATCGAAGCCGAGCTTCTTATTGATCTTGTAACGGCCCACTTTCGCCAGGTCGTAGCGCTGCGGGTTGAAGAACAGGCCCTCGAGCAGCATACGGGCGGAGTCGATGGTGGGCGGCTCGCCGGGACGGAAGCGCTTGTACAGCTCGATGAGCGACTCCTCCTTGGTGGTGGCGGGGTCGCGGTCGAGGGTGCGCAGGACCATCTCGTCGCTGCCGAGCAGGTCGATGATCTCCTCGCGGGTCTCGGCCAGGCCGAGGGCGCGGACGAGCAGCGTAGCGGGCTGCTTACGCTTGCGGTCGATGCGCACGGACAGGATGTCGCGCTTGTCGGTCTCGAACTCCAGCCATGCACCGCGGCTGGGGATGACCTTTGCGTTATACAGCGTTTTGTCGGATGCCTTGTCTCGCTCGGAGCCGAAGTACACGCCCGGGGAACGCACGAGCTGGGACACCACGACGCGCTCGGTGCCGTTGATGATGAAGGTGCCGCGGTTGGTCATGAGCGGGAAGTCGCCCATGAACACCTCCTGCTCCTTGATCTCGCCCGTCTCACGGTTGATGTAACGGATCTCGACGTACAGGGGCGCCTGATAGCTGACGTCCTTTTCCTTGCACTCGTCGACGGTGTACTTCGGGTCGCCGAAGCGATGGTCGCCGAACTCGACGCACATGTCCTTCGTATTGTTCTCGATCGGAGCGATGTCCTGGAACGCCTGGTCGAGACCCTCGCTCATGAACCATTTGAAACTATCCGTTTGAATGGCGATGAGGTTGGGCACGTCCATGACGTCAGGAATCTTCGCAAACGAGCGGCGATTGCGATAAAGTACTGTCTGACCAGCATTTTTGTCTTGGGCCACGAGGCTTTTCCTCCTTCAGGTGCATCCGCAAAACTGCGAAAAAGTTGCAATTTGCTAGAATACGGCGAAATGTCAAGCCCGTCAAGGATTTTTTTCACGAGCTGTGGAAATTTGTTGGTTTTCGCCGTTTCACCTGGGGAAACGCAGATATGACTTTTCTCGTGCGGAAGGCATTCTAGCACGTCGGACGGCGCGGCGCCAGCAGGGCGCGGAAAAGCCTTATATGGTATCCGCCCGCTTGGGGTTGTTCCCCGACTTGACTCCAAGTAATATCGACTGCGGCCCCACGAAGAGCCGCTACCCGAAAGGACCCTTTCCTTCTATGGACATCGCCTGCAACACCGACAAGGCCCGACGTCCCGCGCTCCGTGCGTGGGCGTCGCCTGCCATATGCTACGCCTCCGCCCTTGCCATCCCGTTCGGCATACTGGTTGCCACGTTCGCGCTGCTGGGCATCTACCCGTTCGGCGACGTGTCGGTGATGATGCACGACATGCCGGTGCAATACGCCGATTACTTCGGATGGCTCATCCAGGTGATGCATGGGGAAGGTAACCTGCTGTACAGCAACGCCGCCGGCCTTGGTGGCGGCATGTTCAGCCTGTTCACCTATTATCTGTCGAGCCCCTTTAATCTGCTGGCATGGTTTTACACGCCCGAAACCGTGCCGCAGCTGCTCTCGTGGCTGACGTTGCTGAAGATACCCGCCTGCGCGGCGGCGTGCCTGGGCTTTCTGCGCGGGCGCTTTCTGGCCCCCGAGGCGGCCACCTGGCGTGAGGCGCGCGCCCTGGCCGCGGCGGCGCCGACGACGAGCCAAGGGGCGCTGGTGCTGCTTTCCTGCGCCTATGCGCTTTCTTCTTACGTTTTGGGCTATGCCAGCAACATCATGTGGCTTGACGGCGTGATCATGGCGCCGTGCGCGCTGCTGGGCGTGTGGCGCCTTATGCAGCGCCACGCATGTGCCGGGCTGTTCGCCGCGGCGGCAGGTGCCATCTGGTTTAACTGGTACACGGGATATATGGTGTGCCTGCTGTGCGTGCTGTACTTCCTGTACGAGCTGGCGCGCCGCACCGAGCTGCGCGGGCGACGCCTGCGAACCTGCGGACGCTTCGCCGCCGTCATGGCCCTTGCCGTTGGCGCCGGGATACCGGTGCTGCTGCCCACAGCGCTGTCGCTTTTGGGCGGCAAGGGCGCGCACGCGGGACTGGCCTCGCTTGCGTTCGAAACGGGCCTGGCCCGCAACCCGCTCGCCGTGCCCGATCTGTTCGGCATCGGCACCACGCCCGGCATCACCACGCAGGCCAATCGACCGGCTGTGGTGATATCAGCGTTCGCCCTTGTGGGCGCGGGCGCGTTCTTCGCCAACAAGGCCATCGCCGGGCGCGATCGCGTGGCGGGCGGCGTGCTCGCCGGCTTCATGCTCGCAAGCCTTGTCCTGCCGCCGCTTACCACCATTTGGGCCGGTTTCGTGCCTGAAAGCTCGTACACCAACCGCAACGGATTCGCGATCCTGCTAGTGCTGGTCATGCTGGCAGCCGAAAGCCTGCTTGCGCTGCGCCGCCTGCCTGCGCGAACCGCGGGCGTGCGCGCTGCCGTCGGCGGCGGTATCGTGCTAGCTGCCTTTGCCGTTTCCGCGGCGTTTCTGCGGTTCGTCAAGCATGCGTTGCCGCAGAAAGACGAGCTTGTTCTCCTGGAGTGCATCTTGCTTGCGAGCTTCACCGTGCTGATAGCCGCTTTGGCGCTTGTCGGAAAGGCTGCCAAGGGCGATCAACAGGCGCTCGTCTCCCCCGCCAAGCGCACCGATGCGCCCAAAGCCGCGACTTACGCGCTGTGCGCGCTTCTGGTGGCGGCGTTCGTAGGCGAGCAAGCCTTCGACGCGCAAGCGCAACTGAGGAAATGCATCCACACCGTCAGCGGCTATGCCGAGGACCTGACTAGCCTTGAGGACACGTACTCCACGCTCAGCGCGGGGCAGGACGGCTTCGTACGCGTGGGCAACACCAGCGCCTACTGGAGCAATGGCAGGAAGGGCGGCGGCAAGGACAACGGCTCGGACAACATGGCGCTCATGCTGGCGTACAGCACCTTCGACCACTATTCTTCCACGCAGGAATCGCGCATCCAGGAGCTGCTGCGCAACCTGGGCTACAGCAAGGTCACGCCGTTCGGCACCTACTATATGAGCCCGAACACCGTGGCCGATGCGCTGCTCGGCGTCACCAATATCATCGACGACGGGCAGCCGGCGGCCGCGCAGGCCGACGGCTCTGCAGTGCCGCGAGGCAGCTGGCGCCCCTGGCGCAACGAGCTTGCGCTGCCGCTTGGCTGGGGCACTGCGGGAACCGTCCAGGTGAACTGGAGCGACGACCCCTTCGCGAACCAGGCGGCCATGCTCGCCGACGCGGCCGGGCTTGACGAGAGCGCGGCGGAGAGCCTGTTCACCGCTCCGGACGTGCGCGACGCGGACGAGCTGGAAGGCGCCGCGGGCGCAAGCGCCGACGATGTCAGTAGGCAGTTCGCCATCACTGCGCAAACCGATGGGCCGCTGCTGCTGTTCTTCCCCACCCTGTATCTGGACGACATCTATTACGAGGGCGGCATCGCCTGCAGCTTGAGCGTTGACGGGACCAACGTGCAAACCATCGGGCGGCGTGGGTCCTGCAACATCGTGTACGCCGGTACCGTTTCCGCAGGTCAAACGGTTACCGTGAAGCTTACGCCTGCCAACACGGCGCAGGTGACGTACCACAACGACGGCTCCACGACCACCGTGGATGAAGCGCTGTACCAGCCAAGCGCCGAAGAGGTGGTCAAGGCCCAGGTGCTTGACGTGAGCAGCCTGCAAAACCAGCTTTCGCGCATCGATTCCGACGGTTTTGCCCTTTCCGCTTACGAGAACGGGCGGATCGCGGCAACGTTCACCGCCGATCGCGACGAGACGCTCGTGATCAGCCAGCCCTACGAGGACGGCTGGACCGCCACGGTTAACGGCCAACCCGTCGAGCTGCAGGCGGCTTACGATGGGCTGATGGGAATACCGGTGCAAACCGGTGACAACGTCGTCGAGCTTCGCTACCTCACGCCAGGACTTATCCCTGGCGCGGTTGTGGGCATTGCGTCCGTTACACTGTTCGCCGTATGGCGCATAGCGGCGCGCAGGCGTAGCATGTCGCATGATGGCGAATAATCGAACGATAATCGGCCAGGTATGCTTGTACGGTGATGGCCCAGAAGCCGCAACGGCGGCTGCAAGGCGGCTCATCGCACTGCAGCGAACCACGCTCGGCCGCGTCGATTCGCCCTAAGGCGCTACCGCACGCCCACTTCGCAAGAAAGCGCCGCACCCGACAGGGAACGCGGCGGCAAAGCTAGATTGGAACGAACACATGAGCGACGCCCTATACGACCTGACGCTGGTGGTCCCCTGCTACAACGAGGCAGATAACATCCCGCTGTTCTACAAAACGGCCACCGAGTGCTTCGAACAAGCAGGCGTGGACATCGAGGTCGTGTTCGTAAACGACGGCAGCCAAGACGGCACCGCGCAGCTTTTGCGGCGCGTAGTCGAATCTGCACGCGGGAAGCATGCCGTGCAGGCCATCGACTTCTCACGCAACTTCGGCAAGGAATCAGCGCTGTACGCAGGCATGCAGGCGGCGCGCGGCAATAATATCTGCCTTATCGATGCCGACATGCAGCAAACGCCCCACGACGCGCTGCGCATGTACCGCCTGCTCATGGAGAACGCCGACGTCGACTGCGTGGCCGCATGCCAGGTGGACCGCAAGGAGGGCTTCGTGCTGAAGCTGTTCAAGCGCGCGTTCTACCACACGTTCAACGGCATGGCCGACGACATCTCCATCCCCGCAAACGTCAGCGACTTCCGCGTGTTCCGCCGCCCCGTGCGCGATGCGCTGCTCACGCTGCCCGAGCGCGAACGCTTCAGCAAGGGCCTGTTCGCCTGGATCGGCTTCAACACGCTTGAGATTCCCTACGAGGCCGAGCAACGCGCCGCCGGAACCAGCAAATGGTCGTTCAGGAAGCTGTTCCGCTACGCTGCCACGGGCATCTTCGGGTTCACCACCTGGCCGCTCAAGATCGCGGTATGGCTGGGCAGCCTGTGCGCCGTTGCAGCGGCAATATATCTGCTGTCGGTGCTGGCCGAGTACCTGCTGTACGGAACGAACGCCCCGGGCTACCCCACGCTGGCATGCCTGATCCTGCTGTTCGGCGGCCTGCAGCTGGCTGTGCTAGGAGTGATCGGCGAATACCTGGGCCGCGACTACATTGAGAACAAACGCCGCCCCATCTACCTGGCAAAAGAGCACCTGGACAGCACGAAGGAATGAGAAAGCGTCCCGGAAGGGGCGTTTTCATTCGTGGGACACGCTACCCGCACCCCATTGCCCATGTTTCGGGAACCGCTTAGCTGATGTTTCGGGAACCGCCTAGCAGGCCCCACAATGAGTACGATTCGCCGATGGCGAATGGCGCCGAGCAGAATCTTCTGGGCGGTTTTGCAGGCTAAAACGCACTTTGGAGCAATGCTGACCTGGGGTTTTATCGATGCAACCGTAAATCTAAGCATCCAAACCACCCAGAACCCGGAACTCATGGCGAAAATTGGCCCCAAAACCTGCAAAACCGCCCAGAACTATATGAGCGAGGTCGATTCAAAGATGCCCGCCCGTGCAAGGGCGTTTCGTTTCGCGAATCACCTGGTCAGCTTGTTGGGAAAGCCGTTATGCTCCGTCGCGCATGGCTTTGAGCTTTTCCAGAACGTCCGGTTTAATCCGGTCACCGAGCGTGCGCTTGAGCGCCACCTTCGGCGTTTCGTCAAGGTGCACGTCCTCGTAGTACATGCCCACCTCGCGCGAGAACCCGTTGGAGGACATGCGATCGATGCCGCCGCCGAACACGGTGTCCTGGATGGTGGCGTCGGACGTGACCACCATGGTTTCCACGTTGCGCACGCGCGCGTCGTGGGCCAGCTTCTCGATGACCTTGTCGGCCGAGGTGCCGGCGGGGCTGAACATGATACGCACGCCGCCGATAGTCTCCACCTCGCCGGTGGAGAACTGGTTGTCACCGCCGTCGAACACGATGACGGCCTTGTATTCGCGGCCGGCGAAGTTGATGACGTCGTTGATCAGACGCTCGCGCGCCGTGTTGAACGCATCATCGGTATAGTCGGGATGCGCGAACGCCTCTTGATAACGCGACCCCGAACGCAGCACGTTGTAGCCGTCCACCAGCAGGATCTTCGGGCGACTTGCGGTTTCTTTTCTAGCCATTTCGTTCCAACCCTGTATCAAATCCTCAAACCAATACCGACATTTGCGCTGCTAGAAGCATAAATCGTCCTTCCAGACGGAGATAGGTCGGATTACCCTGTCTCCATCGAAAGAACCGCCCCCGGAGCCATCTCGAGCCATGCGGGAGGCATGTTTCCACATCACCAGAAAGGAGGCCGGACGTTGCCGGAAGCGAGGATCAGGTCGGTCAGGGAGCTCAGATGCGGCGTGTGGGAGGTTGACATCATCGACGCGTCGCGCAAGAGGCTCCGCAGGAGGTTCCGGGCGGAAAGCGCGGACGGCGCGCGCGCCGCCGCGCTCGCATCCCTGCCGGGGCCGAAGGCGTGCACCCTCGCCGAGACCCTGGACCACTACTTCGAGATCCTGACGGCCAAGGGGACCTCCAGGAAAACCATCGCGAACTATCGAAAGGAATGCAGGGCCCTCGGGGCGATAGTGGGCTGCGCCGTCGACTCGATAAGCCCCGCCGCGGCGGCATGTTCGCTCGAGTCGGCCGAATCCCGCGGCATATCGCGCGTCCGCTGCTATCGGCTCAAGACCATCTGCGCCGCCGCGGGCAGACATGCGCTCGCCGACGGGCTGTGCGCCTCCAACCCGTTCTCGGAGGTCCCGTTCGACGTGCCCCGTCCGCCCAGGAAGAAGCGCCCGATCTCCCCTTCAGGCCTCAAGGCCGCGCGAGCGCTCGGCGCATCCGGATCGGGGCATTCCGCCGCGGCCATCGGCCTCACCCTCGGATGCGGCCTCAAGCCCGGCGAGATCTGCGGGATACTCGCCGACGACCTCGATGCGGAGCGCATGACCGTCACCGTCCGCGGAATCTGGCGGGAGAGCATCGGCGAGCCGAACTTCTTCGTCGCATATCCCGAGCCCTCCGTGATGCGGCTGCCGGCATGGCTCGGCAGCGCGCCGTGCTCCTGGGCCGCTGCGGCCGGATCCAGGCTGCTGCTCGAGAAGAACGGCCGCCGCCGCGACGTGGAACACCTCAGAAGCGATACGAACGAGCTGTTGCGCATCGTGGGCGCCGGATGCACGCTCTACGGGCTCAGGCTCGCCCATGATGAAGAGGAGGATTGAGGAACATGCACTACGAAAGGGTCTCCCTCGCCCGCCGCGGCGGTTCCTGGAGGATGAGCTACCGTGCGGTCTACGATGCCGAGCACAAGGGCGATCGCAAGTGGGTCACGATCGGCGCCGCGGCGAGCCGCGCGGAAGCCGAGCACCTTGCGGCCGAATACCTCTACAACCTCCCCCGCGACCCGGAAGACGAGCGGCGGGCCGCCGCCATCGAGGCGACGGAGGGCCATATGCCCACGGTCGGCGAGCTCAGGCAGGACGACATCGACCATGCGCTCTCCGTCGGCGCCATCGAGAAGTCGACCTATACCGGCTACTGCCAGCACGTCAGGCGGCTGGGCGACCTGGGGGAGATCCCCGTGGACAGGGTCACCGCCCAGGACGTGCAGCTCTACATCGACTCGCTCGTCGAGGACGGGTACTGCTCCGAGACCGTGAACCTCATGCTCTGGACGGTCAGGGAAACCCTCGAGCTCGCCAGCTTCCGAATGCTCCGGACCCCGCTCGACCTGCGCAGGATCCGCGCGCCCAAACACGACCGCCCGCTTCCCCGGGCGCTCTCCGCCGAAGAGAAGAACGCGCTGCTCGCCGCCCTCCCATGCATCCACGGCCCGCTCGACGCGATAATCCGGCTCGCCCTGTTCGCAGGCCTCAGATGCGGCGAGATCTGCGCCCTGCGCTGGACGAACGTCGATTTCAAGCGGCGCATGGTGCGCATCACGAACGCCATCGGCGCGCTGCCCTCCTCCAACGGCTACCTCAAGGGGCCGAAGAGCCCGGCCGGCATGAGGGCGCTGCCCATCGCGGACGGGCTCATGGAGGGGCTGGAACGCCGACGGGCGGAGCAGGAGGCCCGCTGCCGCGATGCCGGCGTCCCGTTCACGGACGAAATCTTCGTCGTCGGCGACATCGACGGCGCGTTCATGGTGCCGAAATATGCCAACCAGCTGTTCAGGACGTTCGTGCGGACGTTCGACATCGGCGGCGGAAAGTGCGGCCTGCACCGCCTGCGGCACACCTTCGCCACCGAGCTCATCATGTCCGGGGTCAACCCTAAGACCGTGTCCAACTGGCTCGGGCACACGGACCCCTCCTTCACGCTTAAGATCTACGTGAGCTCCAGCCCGGAGAACCTGCGTGCGAGCGTCGATACCGTCAACGAGGTCATGGCGCTGCCGGAAGGATATGACGGGCAGGGCTCCGAGCTGCCGGCGCGCATCCGGGGCGACGAGAAGAAAGAGGAGGCGGAAGAGCCCGCGCCCGATCCCAAGGCGCCGCGGCCGGTGAAGATCATCTCATGGGAATCGCTCGCGTGCGGCTAGCCCGGGGATTCGCAGATGCACGGGCGCGTTTCCGCGCCCGTGCGTACATGCGTAAATAAGAAAATGCGCGAATGTGCGTATGCGCATGTACGCGTTTGGGTATATGTGCGAATATGAAACCGCACCGCGTTCGGCTTCCCGTGCGGGAAGGGCGCATTGCGCTCGGCGCGGCGCGGGCGGATAATCGGCAGGGCGCGGCATCCCGCCGCGCCACCATCCAAGGAGCGACCACCATGGGCCTTTTCAAATCGAAGCGCGACATCCCCGACGAGGAGATCTACCGCCCCGGGGACAGGTACTTCGACCCCGAGCTCATCAAGTCCAGCGACCTCATGAGGCGCTGGTCGGACCTCTACAACGCACATGAGGCCTCGACCCATGTAGTCGAGGAGGGCTACACCGCGGAGATCGCCGTAGTCGGCACGCTCTACGACACCTTCTACATGACGGGCGACATCGACGTGCCCGGCGCCGTCGAGATGTGCTTCACGCCCGAGCAGATCCGCGAGCACCCCGAATACGTCACGTACAACGCGTTCATCCCGCCCCACCAGCTCGGCTACACCATGGACGAGGTCGACACGTCGCGCACGCATTGCAGCGTCGTGAACTACGTCGCCGTGCCCGAGGGATATTCCGTCGCGCTCGGGCAGGACGGCCGGCTCCACCTCTACGACCCGCAGGACAACGTGTGCTGCGTCACGATGCCGAAGATGTTCCAGCCCTGGTTCGATATCGAGTCGCCCATGGGGCATATAGGCACCCAGGCGCGCCGCCGCTACCTCGTCAGCACCCGCAGCCCGTTCGAAGACGTCGGGCATGCCGCCCACCGCTTCGCCGAGCACGACGACCCCGAGACCGGGGAGCATTGGATCGACACCGACGCCCATGCCATGAGGGCGCCGTCCATCGCCGAGGACGAGCCTGTGCAGGCGGAGGCGCCGTCGTGCGCCCGCGCGCTCCCGCGCAAGGGCTGATTCGCGCAGATGCCCAGATTCCTAACTGCGCAGATGCGCAGCTATAGATATATGCGCATGCGCATATATGCCGGTGTGCTGATGTGCGCACGCGCACGGCTCAGAAGTCCTCGGCCATCGCCCTCGCGACGTCGAGCAGGGTCCTCTGCTTGGCCGGGTTCATCATGTCGTAGTAGGTCCGCATCTTGCGCCAGCGCAGGGCCGATTCGTCCTTCTTCCTGCCGCCCGCCCTCGGGTCGCCGATCTCGGTGAAGGCCGTGACCATGTTCACGCCGTACTCGTTGAGCAGCGTTCGCAGGTCCCCCGGCGACACCCACAGGGTCCCGGCCTCGTACTTGTACACCGTCGTGGCCTTCTTGCCGATGACGGCGCCCGCCTCATCGCCCTTCAGCCCCGCATCGTAGCGGTAGCGCTTGAGCTGCGCCGCCAGCTCGGACTTCTCCGGAATCCTCGACCTCATCGAACGCATCACTTCCCTCCATGTCGAAACGCACGGGGCATTTCTACCCCGTGCTGGCAAGTATCGCACCGCGCGCCATCCACCCGTTCCTATACTGTTCCCGTCGGGGGTCGATACGGCCCCGATACTTTCGGTATCGGAATATGGAACGGAAGGCTTCCGACATGAACAGACAAGACGGCATACACCTGGACGCCCTCGCCGCGGCGCTCGCGGAGACCGGCGACACGGCTCTCGATATCGTCCGCGGCACGGGGATACCGCTGCCCAAGGTCCTGAGGCTGCTCGGGCTCTCCACGGCATCGAGGGCCGCGCCCGCGCTCGACGGGCTCGAGATCGTCCAGCTCTGCCTCTACGCGGAGCTCCCGCTGTCCGCCGTCATGGATGCCGAGGAGGGGCAATGAGCTCAGTCATCGAGGACCTGGCGGCTCTGCCGAGGTTCCTGACCGTCAAGGAGACGTGCGCCTTCCTGGGCGTCAGCGCGTCGACCGTCAAGAGGTTCGTCAAGTCGGGGGACCTCAGGCAATGGACCCCCGAGCGGGGGCACCGCAAGATAACGCGCGACTCCGTCGCCAGGCTCGTCGGGGTCGACCCCGCCGTCATCCCGAACAGGCGGAAATCGACTGAATAGGAACGCCCGCAAACGGTTATAATGCCACCGTCGATGGTCCGGCCTGCCGACTGCATCGACCTCACCACCTGACCTTCCGCCGACCCCGGCCA
The DNA here is from genome assembly GCF_003474385.1 of Eggerthella sp. AM16-19. Taxonomy (NCBI): domain Bacteria; kingdom Bacillati; phylum Actinomycetota; class Coriobacteriia; order Eggerthellales; family Eggerthellaceae; genus Eggerthella; species Eggerthella sp. AM16-19. The sequence goes on along the minus strand of NZ_QUCY01000031.1, from coordinate 4,309 downwards.
CGCCACCTGACCCCAGCAGGCCCATATCCATACCTGCTCTACAGAAGGGGTCAGAAGAAATGGCAGCAGAAGACGAGGCGGTACAGCTCGCGTTCAGGACCGGCACGGCAGCCGTGCAATCAGCCTCAGAAATCATCAAGTACCTGCTCGAGGGCCTGGCTCAGGCGCGGCGAGCCCGCGCGGCCGGCAACAGGAACGACCGCATACCGGCGAGATTCGCCCGCGCCCTCACGCACGGGGCCGCGAACGCGATCGACGGCCACGGCGAGAAGGGCATCGTCTCCGCCGAGACCGTGCGCGCCCAGAACCCGGACCAGTACCGCGAGGCCATGGTCTTCCCCGGGGCGGTCGCCGACAATCGCGAGGACATCCAGAAGCTCAAGCGCGAACTCATGAACCACGGAGTGAAGTTCTCCGTATTCGACACCGTCAACCCCATGGACGGAAGTCCCGCGGTCTCCATCGGCATCCAGGGCCGGGACATGGACATCATGACCCAGGCGCTCGTCAACATCGGCGTCGAGTCCTTCGGCATGGACCGCAAGGAGCTCGAGGAGTGCGCGCGCGGCATCGAGCGCGACGGCCAGAACCGCTATCCCCGCGCCTTCAAGCGCAACGGCATCAGCTGGGAGTTCGAGCGCACCGGCGACGGCCGCAACAGCTGGGTCGGGTCGGCCGGCGGCCACTCCCGAGAGCAGTATCGCGTGACCCTCGACCCGGACAACGAGAACAAGGCCTCCTTCGAATGCACCCGCAACGGCCGCCCCGTCGCCAGCGCCGAAGTCGATGCCACCCAGGGACCCGAACTCTGGAAGACCGGCTCGGACGGCAGCAAGGAGTTCTACAACGAGATGAAGGCCGAGGGGGCCGCGTTCGCGGCCGCGCCCGGCATGGTGCTCGAGGCCGCCATCGACCGCGGCTGCTTCATCTCCGAGAACAAGAAGAAGATCGACCCGAAGCAGGCCGCGGCCGCCGAGAAAAACGCCGCACTGCTCAGCGAGGCCTTGGGAAACTCCCGGGCCGCCTCGCCTGAGTCCCCTGTCGGACAGACGAAGGCGGCCAAGAAGATCGCCGAGAGCAAGATGCAGCCCTCCATGCCTGCGCGCAACGAGGGGATGCACCGATGATCGACCTTGAGACCCTGGCCGCCTCCTGCGCGACGATGGCCGACGAGATCGTCGCACGCGGCAGCTCCGACACGTTCAGATACGACGCCGACGGCGTCCTCGAGTTCGGCGACAACCCTGAATACTATTCGCCGCTCTCGTCGGCCGTCACCCGCAGCGCGTTCCCCGAGACGGCCCGCGAGTACGGCTACACGAGGGAATACCTCGAGCAGGCTGAGCGCCGCCTGCTCGCCTGCGTCATCGGGTACTGCGCGCTCGACGGCGAGCTCGCGTCCATCCGCGACGGCGGCGAGGACCGCGACGGCTTCCGCGTCAACCCGCTCGACGTCCATGAGGTCCTGCTGTGCGCCCGCACCGCCCCGTCCGACCCGCGCGGATGCGCGGCGCTCGCGGGCGCCATCAAGGGCAACAGGTACGTGGACGGCGAGGAAAGCTACCTCGACCGCGCGATGGCCCACATGGACTACAACTACGCCAAGCTCGCGGGATCGCGCTGGTCCTACCCCATCGCCGAGCTCGACGGGTTCCTCGCCATGTTCCCGCCCGCCCGCTCCGAGCAGGGGCCCATCGCGGACCGCGTGCTCGACAGCGCCTCGATGCGGCTCAAGACGTTCTTCGCCCTGTCGATGCCCATGGCCGACGCCGCGACCGGGTTGCCCGGCGACGAGGCCGAGGGCGGCAAGCACTACCACCGCGCCGCGGCGCCCGACGATGGCGGCCGCGCCGCGGAAGAGGAGTAGGCCAATGCGCACCCTCAGGGGATTCCTTTATCTTATCCTCGGCGGCACGCTGTGCGGCTGGATGTTCAACCGCATCGCCGCCTGGTTCATCGACAACCCGCTCACCGTCGGCTCCAACCACACCGTCGCCGAGTGGGCCGTGATCCTGCAAGACCCGTTCTACCTCGACTCCCGCACGATGCCGTTCTTCTTCCTGGCCTTCGGCGCCATCGCGCTGGTGGCCATGACCAAATACGACTGGACCGGCGAGCGCGAGGAGCAGAAGAAGCTGCGCGGCGAGGAGTACGGCAACCAGCGCTGGGCGCGCGACGACGAGATGCAGCAGTTCGCGCACACCTCGACCGTGAAGCGCGTTCCCATCCGCATCCCGCAGCGCACCCGCGACGCGCTGCGCTTCGCCCGCAACAACCCGAAGGACTTCATCAAGGCCAGGCTCGGCATGACGAACAAGGTGGCAAACCCCAAGCCCGACTACGTCGAGAAGATCGAGGACGACAACATCATCCTGTCCGAGCGCGCCGAGCTCCAGATGTCCAAGATCCCGGACCCGGCGCTCGAGCGCAACAAGCACGTCTACGTGCTCGGAGGCTCCGGATCGGGCAAGACCTTCAACTTCGTCGGCCCCAACCTGCTCCAGCTCAACAGCTCGATCGTGACGACCGACCCCAAGGGCGACACGCTCAAGCAGTACGGCAACTTCTTCCTGCGCCACGGCTACAAGCTCAAGGTCGTCAACACCAAGCCCGACCAGATCAACCAATCGATGCACTACAACCCGCTGCTCTACCTCCAGGACTCCACCTCGATCATGCAGATCGTCAACCTGCTGGTGGAGAACACGTCAGGCAACGCCGAGGCCGAGAAGGAGGACTTCTTCGTCAAGGCCGAGAGGCAGCTTTACATGGCGCTCATGGGATACCTCTTCTACTTCTACGCCGACCAGCCGCAGTACCAGACGTTCCCGCAGATGCTCGACCTGCTCCAGCTCGCCGGCAAGGACAACCCCAGCCAGACCAAGACGCCGCTTGACATCATCATGCTCGGCACGACCGCCGAGGACGGCTTCCAGGGCTTCGAGGAGTGGATCGTCGCCAACCACGGCGGCGACGAGGCTGCCGCGCAGGCCTCCGAGGAGTACTTCGTCATCAAGCAGTACAAGGGCTTCAAGTCCACCTCCGGCTCGCCGGAGACCGAGGCCTCGGTCATCGCGTCGTGCAACGTCCGCCTGGCGCCGTTCGCCGTCTCGGCGGTCCGCGAGTTCTTCAGCGAGGACGAGCTGGAGCTGGAGATGATCGGCCAGGAGCCCACGGCGTTCTTCCTGGTCATGTCCGATACCGACAAGACGTTCAACTTCATCCTGGCGATGCTGCTCTACCAGCTGTTCGACGTCAACACGGCCATCGCCGACAAGAACCCCGGCTCGCACTGCAAGATCCCCGTGAACTGCATCCTCGACGAGCTCGCCAACATCGGCCGCATCCCCGACCTCGACGTCAAGATCGCGACCCTGCGCTCGCGCTGGATCTACATCACGGCCATCCTGCAATCGGTCACGCAGCTCAAGAAGATGTACAAGGACAACGCCGACATCATCGAGGGCAACTGCGACACGACGCTGTTCCTCGGGCGCTGCGATCTCGAGACCAACAAGAAGATCTCCGAGCGCCTGGGCAAGTTCACCGCCACGGTCCGCAACCGCAGCGAGTCGCACGGCCGCCAGGGCAGCTGGTCTGAGAGCGAGAACAAGATCGGCAAGGAGCTCATGGCCGCGGCCGACCTCGGCAACAACCCCGAGAAGTTCAGCGGCGACGACTGCATCGTGTTCATCAAGAACGCCTTCCCGTTCCTCGACAAGAAGTACAGGACGATCGACCACCCGCGCTACCACGAGCTGCGCGAGGTCGGCGAGTTCAACCTGGACGACTGGAACTGGGACCGCAAGTGCGAGCGCGAGCGCGCGCACCGCGCCGAGGTCGAGGAGATGCGCTGGCGCATCGAGGAGGCCCGCGCGTTCTTCGACCCCGAGTTCTTCATGTAGGAGACCCCCGGCGGGGGAGACCCCGGCGGTCGACATATCTCACCCGCCGCGGCGGGTCAACAGGGCGCCAACGCCATACGGGCGGCGCCGCGACAACAGAAGGGAAAACCCCAACATGGCTTTCTTCAACCAGCTCCTGAACTACCTCTGGCAGATCCTCACCTTCGTCGGCGGAATCACCGCCGCCGTGGGCGTCTTCCGCTGGGTCTCCGGCGGCAAGGCCCACGACGCGCAGGCCCAGGAGGGCGCGGTCTGGGTCATCGCCCTCGGCGGCGCAATGGCCGCAATCGGCCTGGTCGGAGGCAGCTACCTCACCTTCCCCACGATGTAGGGACGACGGAGGGAACTCCATATGACTGCTCTAACGGGAAATTTCAGGCGCGCGGGCGGGCCGGCGGCCCCCA
>NZ_QUCY01000030.1:6774-28218 GCF_003474385.1 Eggerthella sp. AM16-19 | reverse complement strand
CAGCCGGGCGTGCGCGATGGCGCCGCGGACGCAACGTCCGCCGCAGCCGAGGCGTCCGCTCGCGAGGAGCGGCTTGTCGGGCAGCTGCTCGGCAGCATCGACGCCCGCGCCGATGCCGACGACGCCGCGGTGCGCGAGGCCGCCGACAAGACGTTCGGCTCGAAGGTGTCGCTCAAGGTCAAGCTGCTCATCCTTCCGACCGTGGTGGCGGCGTTCTTCTTCTCGTTCATGATGGGCAAGTACGCCATGACGCCTATGGAGGTGTGCCAGACGTTCTGGGCGCACTTCTTCGACCCGGCGAACGTGGACCCGAAGATGGACCGCGTGCTGTTCCGCATCCGCCTGCCGCGCGTGGGCGTGGTCATGCTGGTGGGCGCGGCGCTCGCCGTGGCCGGCGCCAGTTATCAGGGCATGTTCAAGAACCCGCTGACCTCGCCCGACCTTCTGGGCGCCTCGGCGGGCGCCAGCCTGGGCGCGTGCCTGGCGCTTTTGTGGGGTTTGGCGGGCGAGTACGTGCAGCTGTTCGCGTTTCTGGGCGGCATGCTGGCCGTTGGCATGGCCGTGTGGCTCAACCGGCAGGTGGATTACGACCCCACGCTGGGGCTGGTGCTTGCGGGCATCCTTGTGTCCACGCTGTTCCAGTCCGGCATGTCCATGGTGAAGTTCTTGGCAGACGCCGACGATAAGCTGCCCACCATCACGTTCTGGCTCATGGGCAGCTTCGCCAACGTGAACGCGGGCGATTTCCTGGTGAGCCTGCTGCCCATGCTCATCGGGTTCGCCATTTTGATGTCGCAGTCGTGGAAGCTCAACGTGCTGTCCTTCGGCGATGAGGAGGCGCGCGCCATGGGCGTGAAAACCCGCAGCACGCGCCTGCTGGTCATCTTCGCATCCACGCTCATCACGAGCGCGTCGGTGGCGGTGGCGGGCATTGTGGGCTGGATCGGCTTGGTCATCCCGCACCTTGCGCGCGCCATCGTGGGCCCGAACTATAAGGTGCTGCTGCCGTGCTCGATGGTGGTGGGCGCGGTGTACCTGCTGCTGGTGGACAACATCGCGCGCCTGGCCATGACGGTGGAGGTGCCCATCGGCATCCTGACCGCCATCCTGGGCGTGCCGTTTTTCGTGGTCATCTTCAAACATAATATGAAGGGGTGGCGCTGATGGCGGTGCTTGAGGTCCGCGACCTTCGATGCGGATACGGCAAGAAGAAGCCGGTCGAGATCGTCCATGGGGTGTCGTTTTCCGTCGACCGCGGCGAGTTCGTGTGCATCATCGGCGCGAACGGCTGCGGCAAGACCACCACGCTGAAAGCCATGATGGGGCTTTTGCCCTGTGCGGACGGGGAGGTGCTGGTGGAGGGAAAGCCGCTTTCCCGCATGCCCGAGCATGAGCGGGCACGGCACTTCGCCTACATCCCGCAGGCGCACACGCCGCCCTTCCCGTTCTCGGTGGCCGACGTGGTGCTCATGGGACGCACGCCCTACATCAACAAGCTGGCGCAGACCACCGCGCGCGATAGGCAGATCGCCTACCAGGCGCTCGAGCTTCTGGGGATCGTGGGGCTGGCGGAGAAGGCCTACACGAACCTGTCGGGCGGTCAGCAGCAACTGGTCTTGATCGCCCGCGCGCTCACGCAACAGGCCGACGTGCTGGTTATGGACGAGCCAACGGCGGCGCTCGACTTCGGCAACCAACAGCTGGTGCTGTCGCGGATGAGCATGCTCTCGCGCATGGGCAAGGCCGTGGTCATGGTCACGCACGACCCCGATCATGCGCTGTTCTGCGCCGACCGCATTATCGTGATGGATGCGGGGCGGGTGCTGACGCAGGGCACCCCGGCCGAATGCATCACCACAGAGATGCTCGCGCGCATCTACGGCACCGATGCGCGTGTGGTGGATGTGGAGCTTGACGGCGGCCTGCGCGAACGCGTCTGCGTGCCGGTGCTGGTGCGGTAGCGCGGTTGCCGGCGGACGGCGAAGGGCGTGCGAAAGGCGCGAACGGGTGCGAGTTTTTACCCCCGTTCGCGCCTTTTTCGCTTTCCGTCCCCGCCGATTGCTCCGGTGTCTGCCGTTGTCGTGGCCAGCGCGGCTATTTCGCCAGCTTGGCCACCGCCTGCTCCAGGCGATCGCAGGCTTGCTCGATCAGGGCTTTCGGGCTTGCCAGGTTCATGCGCACGAACCCGCTGCCCTCGGGGCCGAACATGGTGCCCAGGTCAAGCCACAGCTTCGCGTCCTGCTCCACCAGGCGTTTGATGCCGGCGTCATCCAGGCCCAGGCCCCTGCAGTCCAGCCACGGCAGGTACGTGCTCTCAAGCGGCACCAGGCTCACTCCCGGCATGCGGTCGACGGCTGCCTGCAGCACCGCGTAGTTCCCGTCGAGTACCTTCTTGAGCTCGTCGAGCCATTCCTCTCCGCGTTCGTAGCATGCCTGGGTGGCCGTGATGCCGAGCACGCTCGGCTCGTCGTAGCCCGTGCGGTTGCGGGCGCGTTTGAACGCCGCGCGCAGGTCGGGGTCGGGAATGAAGATGTTGGACAGCTGCAATCCGGCCAGATTGAACGTTTTGCTGGGCGCCGTGCACACCACGGCGTGTCGCGCGTAGCGTTCGCCGAGCGAGGCGTACGGCACGTGCTTGAAGCCGGGGCGCGCGAAGTCAGCATGGATCTCGTCGGCCACGACCGTGACGCCGTGGCGCAGGCAGATGTCGCCGATGCGCCGCAGCTCGTCGGCGGTCCAGGCGCGGCCGACGGGGTTGTGCGGGTTGCACAGGATGAACAGCTTCGCGCCCGTCTTCTCCAGCTGGCGCTCGAAGCCCTCGTAGTCCATGATGTAGCGCCCGTCCCGGTAAAGCAGCGGGCTTGCGGCCATTTTGCGGCCGTTGTCCTGGATCATCAGGCGGAAGGGGTAGTACACGGGCGGCTGGATGATCACGTGGTCGCCCGGCTGCGTGAACGCGTTGATGGCAACCGCCAGGGCGAACACCACGCCCGGCGTCATGACGAGCCACTCGCGCTCAGGGCGCCAGCCGTGGTGGCGCTCGAACCAGCTTTGCACCGCCTCGCAATACCCGTCCGTTGCCATGGTGTAGCCGAACACGCCGTGCTGCACGCGCTCGGCGAGCGCCTCGATGGCGGCCGGGGCCGTTTTGAAGTCCATGTCGGCAACCCACAGCGGCAGGTCGTCGGGGGCATGCCCGCGGCGGCTCCATGCGTCCCATTTCAGGCACCCGGTGCCGCGGCGGTCGATGATGGTCTCGAAATCGTACTTCGTCATTTCCTTCTCCGTTCCGCTTTCCGCCCCGCTTTACGCGAGCGCCTGGTCGAGGTCGGCCAGCAGGTCCTCCACATCCTCGATGCCCACTGACAGGCGCAGCAGGCGGTCGTCGATGCCGAGTTTGTCGAGCATGGGCTTGGGGATGGCGCCATGGGTTTGCACGAGCGGGTAGGTGATCAGACTTTCCGTGCCGCCCAGGCTTTCGGCGAACAGGATGAGCCTTGTGCGCTCAAGCGCATCGATCGCGCGTCGATGCGTGTCGGTCTTGAACGATATCATGGCGCCGAAGCCCGCGGTCTGACGCTTCGACAGCGCGTAGTCGGGGTGGTCGGGGTCGCCCACGTAGAACACGTCCGTGACGTGCGGGTTCGCCTTCAGCGCCTTGCAGATGCGCTTGGCGTTGGCCTCCTGCTGGCGCAGGCGCACGCCCAGCGTCTTCAGGCTGCGCAGCATCAGCCAGCTGTCGAAGGAGCTGAGCTGGTTGCCCTCGCTCATGGTGGCGTTGAACAGCGGCTCGAGCAGGCTGTTGTCGCGCAGCACCAAAAAGCCCGACAACACGTCGTTGTGGCCGCACAGGTACTTCGTCCCGCTGTACACCACCACGTCGGCGCCCAGCTCGAAGGGCTTCTGGAAATACATGGTGAGGAAGGTGTTGTCCACGGCCAGCACCGCGCCGCGGCTGTGCGCCAGGTCGGCGAGCGCCTGGATGTCGGCGACCTTCATGGTGGGGTTGGTAGGCGTTTCCAGGAACACCAGGCGGGTGTTGGGCGTGAACGCCGCCTCGGCGGCTTCGAGGTCGGTCAGGTCGACGTAGCCGAATTCCAGCCCGTATTGCGTGTAGATGTTGCTGAACAGGCGGTAGGTGCCGCCGTACAGGTCGTCGCTGACGAGCACGCGGTCGCCTGAGCGCAGCAGCTTCAGCAGCGTGGCGATGGCCGCCATGCCGCTCGAGAACGCCATGCATTTCTTCCCGCCCTCCAGAAGCGCGATGGTGTTCTCGAGCTCAAGGCGCGTGGGGTTGCCGCAGCGCGAATAGCAGTAGCCGGTCGATTCGCCCCAGGCGGGGTGCGCGAACGTGGCCGACTGGTACAGCGGGTAGCTGATGGACCCGGTGCGCGCGTCGATGCCCTCGTATCCGCGCACGGCGATGGAGTCCGCATGCCAATCAGCGTGTTTCGCCTGGTCGATGCCGAGCAGACCGTCGATCTCCTGCGCCATGGCCTCGAAGCTGGAATCGTTCATGAAGCGGCGTCCCTTTCTTCGCTATCCGGCGGTAAGCCATACTATATTTCTAGGGATTATTTCCAGGTGAATAGTTTACCGGAGAATTTGGTGTAGTGCGCGTGAAACCAGATAGCCAAGATATCCGTTTTTCCGAACGATGGTTATCGGGGAAAGGCGGCGGGCGAGGCGAGCGAGTTGGGGCCCGGGCGGCGAAACGCGATTCGTTCACGTTGCGGCTTCTTCTCCATCGGCCCTGCTGTGTGGCGGGTTTGTGTCTTATCCCCCAGGTTCGCCTGCGGAAAATTCCAAACCAAAAGCGAAGTAGTATGATTTAGCGCCGTAGAACGATAGGTGTTACGAAACAGGCTCCTTGCCGATGCCCGAAGCGATCCTTCGGCCATCGGCAAGGAGTCCGCAACCTAGAACGATGAATCCGCTCGTCGGCTGCACGCTAACCGCATTGTTGTTAGCCGTGCATGCCCTCGTGCGGATTTTTTCGTTTCGGTTGCAGGGAGAAGCAGAAGGGAAAGATATGTCGCAAGCAGACGAAACCGCGTCGGACGGACAGGCGGGCGAAGGCGTCGACCGCGCCGCGCAGCTCATGCATCGCATGGACGCCACGCAACCGACGGCGACGTTCAAGAAGGTGATGGCGCTGACCTCGGCCGGCGTGTTCGTGGATGCCATGGACGTTTACCTGGCGGGCGGCGTGAAGAGCACGCTGACCGAAACCGGGTTCGCCACCAACGAGCAGACGGCGGCGTTTCTGTCGGCGGGCTTTTTGGGCTTGTTCATCGGCTCGCTGATCGCCGGCCTTATCGGCGACAAGCTCGGCCGCCGCAAGGCGTTCCAGTTCAACCTGCTGCTGTTCGGCTTCGCCACCATCTTGGGCGCGCTTTCCCCGAACATGACGTTCATGATAGCCATGCGCTTTTTCGTGGGCCTTGGCCTGGGGTCGGAGCTGGTGACCAGCTTCAGCATGATCAACGAGTTCGCGCCCGTCGCGCGCCGCGGCCGCTGGTGCGCCATCGGCTCGACCATCGCCAACTGCGGCTCGCCCATCGGCATGTTCCTGTGCCTGTTCTTCATCACCATTTGGAGCCCGCTTGGGCAGGAGTCGTGGCGCCTGGTGTTCGCGGTCATCGGCGTGGCGGCGATCATCGTATGCATCGCGCGCCAGGCGATGCCGGAAAGCCCGCGTTGGCTCATCCAGCACGGCCGCTTCGATGACGCCGAGACGATCATCTCCCGCATCGAGCGTGAGATGAGGGAAGCCGGAATTTTGCCCGCTGAGCAGGTGGTATTCGAGAAGAGCGCCATGGATTCCGATGCGCATCTGGCGCGCAATCTGTTCCTGGGCATCGTGGTGGTCATCGGCACGTCGCTGACGCAGTACACCTACACCACGTTCGGCCCGTCCATCCTGAAGAACATCGGCCTGGCCACGCAGACCTCGCTGCTGTCCACCACCATCACCATGCTCGCGGCGCCGCTCGGGGCGCTCATCGGCGCGCTGCTCATCGAGAAGCTCGGCCGTCGCGTCGAGGTTTCCGGTGCGTTCATCTGGGTGGCGGTGTTCGCGTTCGCCTACGCCATGGCGCTCAACGCCGGCTCGACGGCGCTCATCACCGTGCTGGGCTTTTTGATGACCATCGGCTTCTACGTGCTGAACGCGTCGGTGATCAGCGTGTACGTGGGCGAGCTATTCTCCACCAGGTACCGTTTCCGCGGCGCGGGCATCTCGCAGGGCGCCGGCAAAGCCGTCAACGTGGTCATGCCGTTCGCCGTCACGTGGATCTTGGCGAACCTGCAGCCCAACGTCATCTACTTAGGCATCGTGGCCATCGCGCTGGTGGCGGCCGCCGTCACGCTGGTGATCGGCCCCGAGACGAAGTCGCGCCGTTTGGGTTAGCGGATCGGCGAGTGGGCATCGCTCGATGCTGTTCCTATTCGATTCGTAGTCTTTTGCGATAGGCACATGGCGTCGTGCCGTAGGCACGCTTGAACGCGTCAGTGAACGCTCCCTGGTTGCGGTAGCCCGCGCTTTTGGCGATTTCGCTGATTTTGCGGCTTTCATCAAGGAGAAGGCGTCGTCCGTGCTCCAGGCGCCGTGCGCGGATGTAGCTTTGCGGGGTGTCCCCCTGCACATTGCGAAACGCCGATATCATCTTCCCCTCGCTTACATGGACGATGTCGCACAACGTTTTCGTGCTGAGGTCGGATGATAGGTTGCTGTCGATGTAGGAGCAGATGCACTCGACGCAGTCCCTGTCGCTTATGCGCACAGCGTCGGCTGCCGTGTCCCTTACGGGAACGCTGCTTGCTAGTATCGCGAAGCATTCAATCACCTTGGCGTGGTAATACGCATCGGCTACCGATGCGGCGGGGTAGGTGATGTCAAGCCCTCGAAGCGCCGAGGGCAAGCCGGGCGCGCCGTCCGACGTGGTGAGCTGCTCGATGGCGCGGCGTAGCTCCTTCTCATCGCAGTGCAAGGCATCCGCATAGCGGTGTATCGCTTCAGGGGCTATGGTGATCGACGCCGATGACAGCCGCTTGTCGGGCTCGAACGAGCTTATGTAGGGGCCGCCATCCCAGTCGTGCCCTATGAGCTTGCAGTTTGATCCAGCGCACTCAGGCGAGCAATACATGGGCATCGCATGTTCATAGAGGCCGAACCCCAGATAGGGAGTAGTCTCTATGACCGCCTCCACGGCGCGTTCGTATGTGATGTCCATCGACACGACGATGGTGTCACGGTCCATGAGGTAGAACCAATAAGAGCCCCTGCCGTATCGGGGGTCGACGAACCATGTCTCGCCGACGCTTCGCACCAGGTCGGCCCGTCCGAATCCGCGCGCGAGCGCTTCCTTCGCGCATACGGTGTGCAGCTGCGAAAGCTGTGTGACGAACATGTCGTAAAGCGGGTTCCCCTGTCCTGCGGCGTAGTTTCCGTTTGATTTTTCGGTAGAACTTGAATTCTTTTCGGCGTAGTTTTCCATCTTCCCGTTCCGTCTTCCGCATTGCCTTATCGAGCTGTATTTTATCGTAAATAGTTATATATAGCTAACTAGTTGGAAGAAGGACGATGATCGCATGGCTCTTTCGATGGGTGCGCCTTTGCCCTTGAACGCGGTAGCGCAGACGCAGCCTTCGACGTCTGCCAACGCTGCACCGCGCCATCTTGATCCGTGTACGTCGCTTGCGGTTCTGGCGGCGATCAACGTGCAGATGGCGCTTATGCAAAGCCTGTTCGCCGAGATGGGCGTTTTGGCGCTTACCGTTGTCGTGATGGCGTATTGCCGTCGCTTCTCCGCGATCGTGCGTTGGCTTGCCTTCTATGCGCTGTTCGCCGTGACGGCGCAGCTGTTCGCGGCGAGCGGGAACACCCTGCTTTCGCCCTTTGCGGCGTCGCTTCTCATGTACCGCCATGTTTTGCCCGCCTTCATGTTCGCTTTCAACATGATCGCAACCACGCGTCTCGGCGAGCTCGCTTGCGCGCTGCAGGCGATGCGCGTTCCCGCGAACGTGTCGGTTGGCGTGTGCGTGGCGTTTCGTTTCCTTCCCACCATGGGACGCGAATTCTCCGCTGTCGCCGATGCTATGAAGACGCGCGGTATCGCGCTCACGCCGAGGTCGGTCGTGCGCCATCCTGCGAAGACCGCTGAACATTTCCTTGTGCCCGTGATCGCGCGTTTGGGCCAGATCGCCGACGAGCTGGGGAACGCGGTCGTTGTTCGCGGCGTGGGGGCGAGTGCGCACCGCACTTCGTATTACCGCTTAAAGGTGCGCGCTATCGATGTTGTGTGTCTCATCGCTGCGATGGTGCTCCTTGCGCTTTCCGTTTGCTTTAGGGCGGGGGTGCTCTGATGATGGAAAATGCCGCCGCGGCGAAGGCCTCGCCCTATGCTATCGAGATCGATGGATGCACGTTTTGCTACAAAGGCGCTTCCCGTCCATCGCTTCGTGACGTTTCGCTGAAGATCCCTCGCGGTCAATGCGTTGTTGTGACCGGGCAGTCAGGATGTGGCAAGACAACGCTTACGCGCCTCGTTAATGCGCTTATTCCTCTTATGTACGAAGGGGACCTTCAAGGTGAGGTGCTTGTTGCGGGAAAACCCGTTTCCGCATGGACGATGGGCGAGCTTTCCGCGTATGTCGGGTCGGTGTTCCAGAACCCGCGTAGCCAGTTCGTCAATCTCGACGTGACCTCGGAAATCGCCTTCGGATGCGAGAACTTCGGAATCGATCGCGAGGAAATGGTCGAACGTGTGGCGCAGGCAGCGGCAACGCTCGGTATCGAGGGCCTGCTCGGGCGCGGTACCGAGGCGCTTTCCGGCGGGCAGAAGCAGTCGGTTATCCTGGCATCGGCCTATGCGGTACATCCTGATATCTTCGTGCTTGATGAACCAACTGCGTCGCTCGATGTGCATGCGATGCGGAATCTTGCACGAACGGTTGCGCTTCTGAAGAGTCAGGGGAAGACCGTGCTTATCTCCGAGCATCGCCTGTGGTGGCTTGACGGCATCGCAGACCGCTATGTGGTTATAAACGATGGTTCGGTTGTAGGAGACTGGGCGGCGGCCGATTTCCTTGCGCTGCCGTTTGAAACGAGAACCGATTTGGGGCTGCGCGCCGCCTCTCTTGCCGAAATCGACTCCGTTGTGGCGGTGTCGCCCTTGGGCGACGCGGTCGCATCGAATGTCTCCAGATCACCTTCTTACGGAAAAACCGTCGTACGTATGAGCGGCGTAGTTGCCGGCTACCGCGGTGCGCCTGCGGTCTTGAACGGTCTCGATTTCTGCCTCCTTCCAGGTAGCGTCGTCGGTATTGTGGGGCACAACGGGGCTGGGAAAACGACGTTTGCCCGGTGCATGGCCGGCCTTCTCAAGGAAAAGGCGGGGGTGATCGAGGTCGACGACGTGCCGCTTCGCGCAAGGAAACGGGCGGGGCTCGTGTACCTGGTTATGCAAGAACCGGGATACCAGTTGTTCAGCAGCACAGTCGACGATGAGCTTGCAAGTGCGTGCTCTTCGGATGGCGTGGAAGACAGCCTAGGTAATAAGGACCGGATCGCAGCAATAAAGGCTGCGCTTGCCCTCGAGGGTCTCGCCGACAGGCACCCGCTCTCCCTTTCAGGCGGGGAGCGCCAACGGCTTTCCATCGCTGCCGGCTTGCTTTCGAGTGCCCGCGCGATGATTCTCGACGAGCCTACGAGTGGCTTGGATTATCGCAACATGCGTCGAATAGATTCCCAAATCGCGCGCATGCGCGATTTGGGAATCGCTGTCTGCGTTATCTCGCACGACTATGAGTTCCTCTGCTCGGCATGCGATGAGATAGCCCTGGTCGAAGACGGGCGCATCGCCGAGCGCTTCCCCTTAAACAAGGCAACACTTCCGAAGTTGAAGCTCAATTTCGGGTTTGCAGAAATACAGTAACAAGAGAAAGGTTTCACAATGACAAGCAAAGCAACAATCGGTTCTGTCGCCAAGGAACGTAATGGCTTGAATCCGAAAGACTTCGTCTTTATCGCCGTGTTCGGCATCCTTTTGTTCCTAGTGTTCATGGCGTTCTCGATTATCTTTAGCGCGAATGCCGACCTGTGCTGGTTTACTCACACGGTAGGCGCGTTGTTCGCCGGTACCGTGTTCATGTACCTGGCCTATCGCGTCCCGAAGCGTGGTGCGATCGCCATCATGGGCATTATAGTTGGTGCTGTCGGCCTTCTGATGGGCATGTTCTGGAGCGGTCCTGTCGGCATTGTTGTGGGCGGTATCGTGGCAGACCTTATCGCAGGCGATCCGCAGAAGCGCACCAAGACCAAGCTTATCTGTGCCTTTGCTGCGTTCACGTTCTGCTTCTGGCTGGGGCAGATCTCTCTCATCCTTATGATGGGCGAGGCTTATGCCGAGATGTGCGTTCAAGCCGGCATGACCCTCGAGTACGGCCAAACGCTCGTTAACTCGATTCTAAGCCCAATGGGCGTCGTAACCGGCGCTGCCACCATCGCTGGCGGCCTCGTCGGCGGCTTCATCGGTACCAAGGTGTTCTCGAAGCACTTTGCCAAACTTGGCATGTAGATTAACGGCCGGGAGGTAAATATGGCAATGACCCGGGAAGACGGTACTCTAACGACAGAAGTAGGAAAGGACGTGGGGAAAGAAGGTACCGCCAAGAAGAAAAACGCGATTCTCGAGCTGTTGGGGTTTGCTGGCAAGCGGCGGGTTTTGGCGTATGTAGGATGCGGCCTTTCGGTGCTGAACGCCGTGCTCACCGTGATGCCGCTTGTTTGCGTATGGTTCGTGGTTCGCGACTTGGTTTCGGTGTACCCGAACTGGGCAGAAGCATCATCTGCCGCGATGTGGGCTGTGCTTGCTGTGGTTTTCGCCGTGTTGGGCATCATCGTGTATTTTGGCGCGCTCATGGCTTCGCATCTTGCGGCCTTCCGCATCGCGGCGAACATGCGCAAGGCGATGGTGCGCCACGTGGCGCGGATCCCGATCGGGTATTTCAGCGCGCACTCGTCAGGGGAGATGCGGCGCGTGATCGACGGGTGCGCGGGTCAGACTGAAGACCTCATCGCCCACAAGCTGCCCGATTTCGTTGGCTCTTTCGCCACCCCGGTGATCTTCTTCGTCGTGGCGTTCCTGTTCGACTGGAGGATGGGGCTTCTGTGCCTCGTCCCCATCGCCGTTTCCTTCGCCGCGATGTGGTGGATGATGGGCCGCGAGGACGCGAAGGGCGGCCGCCATTTCATGGAACTTTACCAGGCGGCTCTCATGCGTATGAGCGCTGCGGCAACCGAATACGTTCGAGGCATACCCGTGGTAAAGGTATTCCAGCAGACGGTGCTTTCGTTCAGGGCCTTTCACGAGGCGATCATCGGCTATCGCGACATGGCGACGAATTATACCGAGTATTGCCGACGACCCCAAGTCGTGCAGCTGGTTGCGATCAACTCGACTTTCGCGGTGCTCGTACCTGCGGGTATTGCGCTTGCGGCCGTCGCACCTGATTTCCCGGCTTTCCTGATTGACTTCCTGTTCTATGCGTTCTTCTCGGCGATGACGACAACGATGATGTCGAAGGTCATGTATTCGTCGGAGGCCGTCATGATCGCCGAAGACGCGCTGCGGCGGATGAGCACGATCATGGAAGTCTCTCCCATCGACGAGGTGGAGTCTGCCAAAGCTCTCCATCCGAAGGAGGCGAGCATCGAGCTTGCGGGCGTCAGCTTCTCGTATCCGGGGTCCAGGGAACCGGCGCTTTGCAACGTATCGCTTTCCGTTCCCGCCGGGGCGACGGTGGCTCTTGTCGGGCCGTCGGGCGGAGGCAAGTCGACGCTCGCGTCGCTCGTCCCGCGCTTTTGGGACGCAGATGAGGGTGTCGTTCTCGTGGGCGGGGCGGATGTGCGACGAATTCCTGCCGAGGAACTGATGGGTGCCGTTTCTTTCGTGTTCCAAGACGATCGACTGTTCAAGCAAAGCTTGGCTGATAACGTGCGTGCGGGCCGCCCCAATGCAAGCGATGCCGAGGTGCTCGCGGCTCTTCATGCGGCCCAGTGCGATGACATCATTGCCAAGTTTCCCGATGGCGTGAACACCGTGGTAGGAAAAGCTGGCGTGTATCTTTCCGGGGGAGAGCGTCAGCGCATCGCGCTTGCGCGTGCCATATTGAAAGACGCCCCAATTGTGGTTCTCGACGAAGCAACGGCGTTCGCCGACCCCGAAAACGAGGCGTTGATCCAGGCGGCTCTCGCGACACTTTGCGAAGACAAGACGGTGCTCATGATCGCGCACCGTTTATCCACCGTCGCAAATGCGGACCGCATCTTCGTCATCGACCGTGGTTCTGTCGCGGAACAGGGTACTCATGAAGAACTCGTAGCGCAAGGTGGACTGTATGCGCGCATGTGGCGAGACTACCGAACGAGCGCGACGTGGAGGATTGAAGGGGGTGACAGCCGTGTGGCGTAGGATTCAAGATGCTTTTGCCTTGACCGATCAAGGCATGAAGGATTTTATACGCGGTGCTGGGTTCTGTGCGTTGGCGAACCTAATGCTGATGCTGCCCATCGTGGTGCTGTACTTCGTCGCAGGCGATTTTATCAGGTACCTGGACAACCCTTCAGTTGGCCTGCCAGGCATGGCGCTCTACGCAGCGGGCATTGTAGCGGCACTCGCCGTGATGTTTGTCACGCAAATGTGGGAATATCGGGGGACGTACACGGTGGTGTACCAAGAAAGCGCCCGCAAGCGCATCTCCATCGCCGAGCGTTTGCGCCTGCTTCCGCTCTCGTTTTTCGGGAAGCGCGATTTGGCCGACTTGACGAGCGTTATCATGAAGGATTGCTCCGATCAGGAGCGCCTGTTCTCGCACACTATGCCGCAAATTTTCGGTATGGGCGCTTCGACGCTGGTGTTCGCTGTCATGATGTTCGCGTTCGACTGGAGACTGGCGGCATCTGCGCTCTGGCCCATCCCCGTGGCGCTTGTGGCGTTGCTTTTGACCGCGCATATCCAGAAGTCGCATACTGCGAAGAAGAACGCGGCGTCCCTTTCATTCGCCGACGCGCTGCAGGAATACCTTGAATGCCACCGTGAGATACGCTCTCTCAACAAGGTGGGCGCATTTCAGGATGAGCTTGATTGCCGCATCGATCGTTTCGAGAGAGAGAAGATCGATGCCGAGCTGGCTATGGGTGTGGCGGTATGCTCTGCCCAAGGCTTTCTGCGTCTGGGAATCGCATCCGTCATCGTGGTGGGGACGATGCTGCTCGTGACGGGGCAAGTCGACTTCCTCGTGTTCTTTGTATACCTGTTGGCGGTGACGAGGGTCTACGATCCCATCAACGTTGTTTTGCAGGCTGTAGCCGAGCTGATGGACATGAGTTTAAGCCTGGAGCGCATGCGCGCCATCGAGAACGAGCCGGTTCAGACGGGTAGCACCTCGTTCGAGCCTCAGGGCCATGACGTGGTCTTCGAAGACGTGGGCTTTGCATACGCCGACGGCGAGGACGTCTTGGGCAGCGTATCGTTCAAGGCGCGGGAAGGGCAGGTGACAGCGCTTGTGGGCGCGTCCGGTTCGGGCAAGAGCACGGCTGTCAAGCTCGCTTCACGTTTTTGGGACGTAAGCTCTGGCGCGATCTTCGTGGGCGGCGTTGACGTCTCTGCTGTCGATCCGGAAACGCTGCTTTCTGCATTCTCCGAGGTGTTCCAGGACGTGGTGCTCTTTGACGACACTGTGCGTGAGAACATTCGCCTCGGGAAGAAGGATGCTACGAACGAGGAGGTTCTCGCTGCGGCGAGGGCGGCGCGCTGCGACGAGTTCGTGGAGCGTTTGCCCAACGGCTACGACACGATGATCGGGGAAAACGGCAGCAGGCTTTCCGGTGGTGAACGCCAGCGTATCTCGATTGCGCGTGCCCTGCTGAAAGACGCTCCGATCGTGCTGCTCGATGAAGCAACGGCCTCACTTGACGTGGAAAACGAGACATACGTGCAAGCTGCTCTTTCTGAACTGCTTCAAGGCAAGACGGTCCTCGTTATCGCACATCGCATGCGCACGGTTGACAATGCCGACAAGATTGTGGTGCTCGAAGGCGGTTGTGTGGTGGAGCAGGGAAGCCCGGCAGAGCTGCGTGAGAAGCCCGACGGTAGATACCGCCGCATGTTGGAGCTGCAGCGCGAAAGCGAGGCGTGGGTGCTCTAGCGCAAAGGCAATGCCAGGCGGGGCAGACGAGTGTGTACCGAAGCCCCGCCCGGCATATCTGCGAACCAGTGGTACAGAGGAACTTTTGATAGCGATATGTTTTGCCTCTTGAAACCATGGGAGCCGACCGTATTTATATACCCGTTTTTTGCCAGGGTTGGGGGGCGGCGTTGTTCTGCGCGATGCTGCCAGGTTGCCCGTTTCTGCGAGGTTTGCCCTTGTGCCCGATCAGGCTTGGATCTGCGTTTTGCGGCAGCAGACGGGCGCGTTTGGGCGTAGGTGAACCGAATGTGCGACGCATGGCGCGTGGTGCCTGGTCGTGGCGTTTGCGGGGGGCTTGCACGCCGGGTTTGTGCCGGCGGTTTCCCGCGTGTGCGCGGCTCAGTGGGCGCCCCCGGCGGCTCTCGCCGTTTCGAGCACGAGGTTGCGGGCCGCGTCGTCGGGGCCGATGACGGTCGCCTTGCCCCAGCGCGGCTCGAAGCGTCTGCGCGCCTCGTCGAGCAGCGTCTCACGCACCACGGCTATGGCATGGGGAAACTGCGGCGTGGGGCCGGCATCGAGGATGGCCAGCGCGTTGGTCAGGCCGCATCCGCGCAGAAGCTCGAGGCGGCCCAGCTCGTCCACCACGAGCATCGCGTGCGGGGCGAGCCGGGTTTCGTTGGCGGCCTGTTTCGCCAGCGTGGCGAAGTGGGCGTTGACTTGCGCGATCGCGGTGTCGGAGATGGCCCAGCCCAGCTTCGCCGCCTTCGCCTGCGCCCCTTCCGCGAACGCTTTGCCCCCGGCGGCCAGGTCGCGGCGGCGTGCGAACTCGATGCGTTCGCCCTGCGGCAGCAGCACGTTGTCGATGCCCAGTTTCTCGAAGCGCCCGGCCCCGTCGAAGCCGTGCTTGCCGCCGGGTTGCCCCTCGGGCCGCGGCACCCATTGCCCGGGAGCCACCACGCCTGCCACGCACGTGCCTGCTGCTTGCAGGCTGGCGCACAGGTCCTCCAGCCATCTGGTTTTCCCGATCTGCACGTCGCCGGTGAGTAGAAACAGCACGCTGACCCCTTCTTTCGTTCTTGTGATGCGTTACATTATAGGCAAGCGGCAATAATACTGATATAAGAATAGCAACTAGCTGGCATTTTCGATGTCGTTAAGGAGGGCGTTATGACAGTGCAGCAGGAACAGGC
Source organism: Eggerthella sp. AM16-19 (assembly GCF_003474385.1). Classification (NCBI taxonomy): domain Bacteria; kingdom Bacillati; phylum Actinomycetota; class Coriobacteriia; order Eggerthellales; family Eggerthellaceae; genus Eggerthella; species Eggerthella sp. AM16-19. The sequence continues at coordinate 12,835 of NZ_QUCY01000030.1, read as the reverse complement.
GGGTTTGCGGGAGATGGCGACGATTGCGCTTCCGGGCACGGAAGCGCCGGGGACTGCGTGGGACCTGTACAACCAGATGATCGCGGGCATCCCCGAGGGCGTGTTCGTGCGTGATTATTGCTTGGGGCTGAATTGGTCCTATGTCGAGGCGGATTGCGGCATGGGCGTGGCGTTCACCGTGCGCGGAGGCGGGAAGCGCGCGTATAAGATGGATTTGCGCGGCATGGAGCTGCGTCAGGTGGCCGAGCTGTCGAAGTCCTGGTGCTTCCAGGAGGCCACGCTGGGCATCGCGAGCCTGAAGGCGGAATAGCGGGTCGGCGCTACTCCTGATAAACGCTGTGAAATTCGAAAAAACGAACGCTTGTATTGACAGTACAGGCGTTCGTTTTTATACTAGTTGAAACGAGCCAGTGTGAACGCTCGGCGGTCTGCCGTGCCCAAGCTGGCGAAGGGTCCCGCCTTCGCCCATACCACGTTCGCAAGATCCTCTTCACCACGGGAAGGCGGCGTGCGCCGTCTGGGAAGGGGACGGGCATGCCTGAGCTGAGTAGGTTTTACGGGATCGTCGTGAGAATGTATTTCGACGACGATCAGCAACACTCATTGCCTCATATCCATGCGTACGACGGCAGTATGGACGCTTCGTATTCGTTGCAGGGAAAACGGCTTGGCGGTAAGATTCCGCCAAAGCAGGAGAAGCTGCTTCTGGCTCGGATGGCCCTTCACGAGCAAGAACTACATGAAGACTGGTATCTGGCCAATAGCACCGGCGAATGCTATCGCATTCCGCCTTTGAGATAGGGGATGCGCCATGAAATGGGTTTGCGGTTTAAAGATTCTGTCTGTCGAACCTACCGAAAAGGGCACCCTTGTCATGAAGTGGTCCGATGGCACGACACGCGTATTCGATCCTATGCCGCGATTGCAGGGCGAGTTCATGGGAAGGTTGAGGGACTCCGGGTATTTCAAGAAAGTTCGCATCACAGAATTCGGCGATGCGGTCGAATGGCCCGGAGGCCAGGATTTCGCGCCTGAGTCGCTTTATGAGAACTCGGTGCTGTTAAGCGCTGCCGAATAGAGGGTCTCCTTCGGAACGTGGTTCCGCTTCGCGGGGGCATGCGTTTGTGCAATCGCGATACAATTTACCTTGGACACACGAGCGGTTGCTTGCTGTTATGGCAAGTTGAGCGCACTAGATTCTGCATGCTTTGTAAAGGAACTGCCCTATGGCTGATATTCATACGTTCGAAGGCGAGGACATCGTCGAGACGCTGGCTGCGCAAGCCGAAGGCCACGAGCCCGGCGAGTTGGGTGCGCTGGCTTATCATCTGTACGACACAAACCCGGAACTCACCGAGGAAGAGGCGTTCGAGGCGTTCACCAACTGGGTTGCCGACCGCGGTATCGAGCTGTGGCCTCACCAGGAGGAGGCGCTCATGTCGCTCATGGTGGGCGACCACGTCATCTTGGGCACGCCCACGGGCAGCGGCAAAAGCCTGGTCGCGCTGGGCATGCACTTCATGGCCATGTGCTTTGGCGAGACATCGTATTACACGGCGCCTATTAAAGCGCTGGTCAGCGAAAAGTTCTTCAATCTGGTGGAGCTGCTCGGCCGCGACAACGTGGGCATGATCACGGGCGATGTCCATATCAACACCGAGGCGCCCGTCATCTGCTGCACCGAGGAGATCTTGGCGAACCAGGCGCTGCGCGAAGGGCCGGATGCCCTCGTCCACAGCGTTGCCATGGACGAGTTCCATTTCTTCAGCGATACCGACCGCGGCTGGGCATGGCAGGTGCCGCTGCTCACGCTGTCAAAAACGCAGTTCTTGCTCATGAGCGCCACGTTGGGCGACGTCACGCAGATCGCCGATCTGCTGCGCCGTCAAACCACGCGAGATGTCTCGAACGTCACCGACGCCCCGCGTCCGGTGCCGCTGTCGTACGAATACGCGCTCACCCCGCTCGAGGGAACGGTCGAGCTTGCGCTGCGCAAGGACGAGGGCCCGCTGTACGTCGTGCATTTCTCGCAGGATGCGGCGCTCACCAGCGCGCAGAACCTGGCAAGCTACGGCGTGGCAACCAAGGAGCAGCGCGAGGCGGTCAAGGAGGCCATGAAGGGCGCGCAGTTCTCCACGGCGTTCGGCAAAACGCTGAAGCGCCTGCTGGGCTGCGGCGTGGGCGTGCACCATGCCGGCATGCTGCCGCGTTACCGTCTGCTGGTGGAAAAGCTTGCGCAGCAGGGTCTGCTGCCCGTCATCTGCGGCACCGATACGCTGGGCGTCGGCATCAACGTGCCCATCCATACCGTGGTACTCACGCAGCTCACCAAGTTCGACGGTCGCAAGATGCGCCGTCTGCGCAGCCGCGAGTTCCATCAAATCGCCGGTCGCGCAGGCCGCTCGGGCTTCGATACCGAGGGCGTGGTCATTGCCGAGGCCCCCGAGCACGAGATCGAGAACCACAAGGCTGAGGTGAAGGCCGCCGGCGACCCGAAGAAGCTCAAGAAGATCAAGAAGAAGCGCCCGCCCGAGAACTTCGTGAACTGGAACGAGGACACGTTCAACAAGCTCATCGACTCGGTTCCCGAGCAGCTTACGCCACGTATGCGCATCACGCATTCCATGGTGTTGGCCGAAGTCGAGCAGGGCGGCAACGCCCGCGCTCGCGTCGACCAGCTTATCGAGGATTCGCTGCAGCCGGCGGAGGAGAAGGTCAAGCTACACGTGCGTGTCGCCGAGGTGCTGCAAACGCTCATCGATGCCGACGTGGTGGTGCACGAGGTGGACGAGGACGGCGAGGACGTGTACTCGGTCACCATGGACCTGCCGGAGGACTTCGCGCTCGATCAGCCGTTGTCGCCGTTTTTGCTGGCGGCGCTCGAGCTGCTCGATCCTGAAAGCCCCGAGTATGCGTTCGACCTGGTGTCCATGGTCGAGGCAACCTTGGAGGACCCGCGGCAGGTGCTGCGCGCACAGGAGCGCAAGGCGCGCGATGCCGCCATGGCGGAGATGAAGATGGACGGCGTGGACTACGACGAGCGTTTGGAGCGCATCGTCGACGTCACGTACCCCAAGCCGCTGGAGGACCTGCTGGATGCGGCGTTCTCGAAGTACTGCGATGCGGTGCCGTGGGCGCGCGATTATTGCCTGCGGCCGAAATCGGTGCTGCGCGACATGCTGGAAAGCGCGGCGGACTTCAAGGGGTACATCCAGAAGCTCGGCATCATGCGCTACGAGGGTATCTTGCTGCGCTACCTGTCCGAGGCGTTCCGCGGCCTTGACCGCACCATCCCCGAGGATAAGCGCTCCGAGCAGCTGAAGGACATCATCGCTTGGCTGGGCTTGATCGTGCGCAGCGTCGATAGCAGCTTGGTGGACGAATGGGAGAACGCCGGAGCGGTGCTGGATGCCGCCCCGCCCGACGCTGCCGGCGCCGAAGCGGTCGTGCGCGACCGACGCGGGCTCACCGTGCTCGTGCGCAACGCCCTGTTCAGCCGTGTTCGCATGGCTGCTCACCGCGATACGGCGGGGCTTGGCGAGGCGGACGGCGACTGGGGCTTCGGCGAACGCGCCTGGATACAGGCCTTGGATGAGTATTACGAGGAGCACGAGGAGGTTCTGCTGGACGCCGACGCGCGCTCGAAGGCCTATCTCATGCTCGACGAGGCGGATGAGGAAGAGCTGCACGTGTGGCACGTGCGTCAGATCTTCCATGACGAGGCGGGCGATAACGATTTCGTCATCGCCGCCGATGTGGACCTGGATGCCACGCAGGAAGGCGACGGCGTGGTGTTCGCGAACTATCGCGTGGGCTTTGCCGACGAGCTGCTCGACGAGTTCTAGCCGGTTCGCCGGCGGTATGCTTGTCGTCGCCGCTGCTGTGCATGCGGGTGAGCGGCGGGTTTCGGGTGCTCGGCGGCGGCTATTCGTCGTAACGGCAGACGGTAAAGGCCGGTTGTAACGAATTGCCACCGTTTGCGTGGCAAATCGATGCAGCTTCCTAGAAGCGTGCTAGGCTTATGGCGCGGGACCCCATCCGGTCTCGCGCCATAAGCAAGTTAAACATACGCGCGGATTGGAGGTCGGATATGACTATCAAGAACGTTGTCGTCGCCGGTGGCGGAGTGCTGGGAAGCCAGATCGCATATCAGGCGGCATACAAGGGTTTCGCCGTTACGGTGTGGCTGCGAAGCGAAGGGTCCGTCGAGCGCGCGAAGCCGAAGTTCGAGCAGCTGCGTCAAACCTATCTGGCAACGCTCGAGGCGATGAAGAGCGATCCCGCGGCGTATTGCCGTGGCTTGGCAGATACGCCCGAGCTTTCCGTTGACGAAATCGAGCAGCTCAAGCAGCGCGCACAGCAGGCGTTCGAGAGCATCGTGTTCACCACCAGCTATGAGGCTGCGGCAAAGGATGCCGATCTGGTGATCGAGGCCATTGCGGAGGATCCCAAGCAAAAGGATGCGTTCTACGCGGAGCTGGCAAAGTACCTGCCGGAAAGTACCATCCTCGTCACCAACTCCTCCACGCTGCTGCCTAGCCAGATCGCGGCATCTACGGGTCGCCCCGAGAAGTTCTTGGCGCTGCATTTCGCCAATCGCATCTGGCGCAACAACACCGCCGAGGTCATGGGACATCCCGGAACCGATCAGGCTGCTTACGACGAGGTGGTTCGTTTCGCCGCTGATCTGGGCATGGTTCCGTTGCAGCTGCACAAGGAGCAGCCTGGCTATATCTTGAACAGCATGCTCGTGCCGTTTCTGAACGCCGCTGAGGCGTTGTATGCAACCGGCGTCGCCGATCCGGAGACCATCGACAAAACGTGGATGCTGGGCACGGGCGCGCCCTTGGGCCCGTTCCGTATCCTGGATATCGTGGGTCTTACCACGGCGTACAACATCGTGGTGCTCGACCCGCGCACGAAAGACCCCGATTCCGTTCCCGCGAAGATCGCAGCGGCGCTTAAGGAGCGCATCGATGCAGGCAAAACGGGCGTTGACGCGGGCGAAGGGTTCTATCGCTACAACTAGGCTTATGAGGCTCGCTTCTGTGCGAGGTCGTCTTCGGCAATAGCTAAGCTTGTGAGGCTACCTCCTGCAACAACTAGGCTTGTGGGATTGTTCCTTTAGGAGTTCGTCTCCTGCTACGACTAGGCTTCTGAGGCCCGTCTCTTCGTGAGGTCGTTTCCCGGTGCAGTTAGACCCGTGAGGCTGCTTCTTTATGAAGCCGTCTTCCGCTGCAACCAGGCTTTGCGGGCGTCTCTCATATAGGGGTTTCCATTCAGCATTCACGGGGGGCTCGAGAAAAACCGGCGAACTTTTCTCGAGTCCCTTATATGGGACAGTAAAAACATCGAGACGGCGTACCATGCGAAGCATCAACTAAGAAACGCGCAGGTAAGGAGCCTGAAATGTTCGCCAAAAAGCATGCGTCCATGTTCGGAGCATTTGCAATCGATTCGAAGGCGTCCCGCGGTCGTCATACGCGTGTGGAGGGGCGTGCGCAGTCCGTTCGCTGTGCATTCGAGAGTTCAGCCGGGCGGGCTCAGGCCTTTGCGGGTCAACGTGCCTCACGGTCCACGTGCCGCGCAATCGAGGGGTCGGCAGGGCAAGTTCAGGCCATTGCGGGCGAGCGCGTCTCGCGGCCTCTCTCTTTCGACGAGGGCGAGTCTCTGGTCGATGGGTACGGCGCGTACGAGCCCTATGATCAGGCAACCGAGCGGTACGCTGTTGAAGATTCGCTGCTGGGCGAGGGATCGAACGAAGCCGCAGACGATGCGTCATCGCACGAGAAGGTTTCCTCTGCGCAGCTGGAGGGCATGTTCCAGGAGTTCTTCCGCATGGGCGCCGCTGTCGCCATCGGCGAGCTGTACGACGAGGGCATGCTGGGCGACAAGAACACCGTTGCGCGCGATGTCCGCGATTATCTGGAAAGCTTCGGCGTTTCCAGCTTCGATGAGGTTTGCAGGCTGGGCATTACCGGGCCGTACCTTGAGGACTTTAAGCGGATTTTCGCCGAAAACGCTAGTTTCCCGCCAGCAGCGTAGGGTTGCCTGCGTGATC
>NZ_QUCY01000030.1:0-6764 GCF_003474385.1 Eggerthella sp. AM16-19 | reverse complement strand
CTCACTCACTCACTCACTCACTCACTCACTCACTCACTCACTCACTCAATCAATCAATCGCCTATCATATGCAGATGCGCAATGTGCGCGAAGGAAGCTGCGTGAGGGGTCTGTATGGCGAAGGAAGTCAGCAAAGAGCGTTTGTTGGCGCTGCTGAAAATCATGTTCGAGAACACCGACGACGAGCAGGGGCTGACGCTCGAGCAGATTCTCGAGGAGCTAGAGGCAGCGGGCATATCCGCAGAGCGCAAGGCCCTGTATCGCGATTTCGAGGCGCTGAACAACGCAGGCATCGAGATTCAGCGGCAACACGTCAAACCCGTGCGCTACTTCCTTGCCAAGCGACCGTTCACCAAATCCGAGCTGCTGCTACTCATCGATGCGGTTCAGGGAAGCCGCTTCATCACGGCGCGGCAATCGACCTCGCTCGTTCGCTCCATAAAAAGCCTGGGCTCGAAGCACCAGGTGAAGGGCCTGGAAAAGCACGTGCACGTGGGCGGGCGCGTGAAAAGCCAAAACGATAGCGTGTTCCGCAACGTTGACGTCATACAAGAGGCCATCGCCGCCAAGCGCATGCTGTCGTTCAAATACACCGGCTACGATTGCTCCGCTCGGGTGCAGCTGCGCCACGGTGGCCAGCCGTACACCCAAACGCCGGTGCAGCTCATGTACTCCGACGGCTTCTACTACCTGGTCTGCTACAGCGAGAAGTACGACGACTTCGCCAACTACCGCGTCGACCGCATGTGCGACATCCACGTGACGCAGCAGCGCGCAATGCGAAACGCCCGCATTGCCACGTTCGACGCGGACGAGTACGACCGGCGCGTGTTCGGCATGTTCTCGGGCAGCTCGGTGCGCGCGGTGTTGCGCGTGAGGGAAAGCGCCATGAACGCCGTGATCGATCGCTTCGGGAAGGACGCGCACGTGAGCGATATGGGCGACGGCACTGCCCGCGTAAGCGTGGCAGCCATGGCGACGCCGGTGTTCTTCGGCTGGATAGCCCAGTTCGCCGGTCAGATCACGGTTGAGTCGCCGTCAAGCTTGCGACAAGGGTATGCCGGTTACCTGCATGAGCTCCTGCAGGACTACGAATAGCGGCATCGTGTTCGCCCCGTTCCCTCCTGCGCATAGCAGCTTCGGGCCGTCCTTGCTGATTCTCTGCTATGGTGGAACGGTATACCTTGAAGGGAACCACCACATGGACCTACGCAATCTTGACCCCTCATACGATGAAGCGCGCGACAGCCAGCAACGCGGCGGCTTGTCGTTGGATATCGGCGCGCGGTTTTACAACGACGGGCTTGCCTCCGATGACAAGCGGTGCTTCGAGGCGGCGCGACAGTTCTACGAGAAGAGCCTGAGCTTCGGCAATCCGCAAGCCGCGGTGAACCTTGGTTACATCTACGAATACGGACGTTTGGGCGAAGAGGATGCCGAACAGGCATTGGAGCTGTTCGAACGGGCGGCGTTTTGCGAACATCCGGAAGCGTTGTACAAGCTCGGCGACATGCTGTATTGGCGCAATATCGACGTTGAGGACGAATCGGCTGCAGATATCCAGGCGTTTGCGCTGTACGGCAAGGCGCATCGGCTTGCGCAGGGTCGCAACGAGCCCGATTGGCTGGGAAGCTCGGCCTTTAGGCTTGGGGGTTGTTTCGAATACGGGCGCGGCTGTGCCCGGGATTATGCGCTGGCGCAGGCGTATTACGTGCAGGCGGCGGCGAACTTCGAGGCAGCTCTTGACGATGGGTTCGACTATTATCGCGGCAACCTGGAGAAATGCCACCGCGCATTGCAGCGCCTGGGCGAGCGCTCCGACTCGTATGCGCAATGGAAGCCGCTGCCCTCGGGTGCGAAGTTCGATGTCGACGGCATTTTGCGCATCGATGGCGACTCGCTGGTCCCGGCGGGGTGTTACCGAGCCCGTTCGGGCGAGCAGCTTATCGTGGGTCAGCACGATGTGGATGAGGGCATGCGCGTGGACCGGCGTTTCGAGGTTTTGCGTTGCGCGCGCATGGTGGAGTTCAACCTGGCGATGCGCGGCTCTGTGGAGAATCGCAGCACCGTGCGCATCACGTTCGATGAGCTGGGCGCAGCGCTCGAGCAGGAGCTGGGCGTGATGGGGCAGCGCGAGTTTTTGCAGCTGGACTCCGAGGACGCCGCCGCATTGCGCGGGCAGCTGCTCGGCTTCGAGCTGGCCTCATGGGAGGAGGCCTATCAGCCGTATGCCGCTCAGGATGATAGCTTGGAGTGGAGCGTCGAGGTGCTCAGCGATGTGCAGGGCTTTTCCAGCAAAGGTTCCGGTGCTTGGCCGTATTACCTGCCATTTTTGTTCGAGGAGCTGCAGCGTTTCGGCGTGGCGAACATGTGGGTTCGTGGGCATTAACGCCGGAAGCGTCCGATTTCGGCGCACAGCGGCGCCGGATGTGCTCGGTGGCGCTACAATGACCAGGTCGCATATTCTAGGAAAGGACCGCCATGTCGTCGTTCGATTTCGAAGGCCGCATCACCGACATCGTCGATTATCCGAAGCCGGGCGTGGTGTTCAAGGACATCACCACGTTGCTGAAGGACCCGGACGGCTTTGAGGCCACCATCGATGCCATCGCCGAGCACTTTAAGGATTCGGGCGTGACCAAGGTTGTCGGCGCCGAAGCCCGAGGCTTCATGATCGGCGCGCCGGTGGCGTATCGCCTGCATGCCGGTTTCGTGCCCGCTCGCAAGCCGGGTAAGCTGCCGCGCGAGGTTCGCAGCGAAAGCTATGATTTGGAGTACGGAAGCGACGAACTGCAGATCCACGCCGACGCCATCGAGCCCGATGACGTGGTGCTGATTGTGGACGACCTGGTTGCCACGGGCGGCACCGCCGAGGCGCAGGCCAAGCTTATCAAGCAGTTCGGCGCCTCGCTGGCGGGCATGGGCTTCCTCATGGAGCTGGCGTTCCTCAATCCGCGCCAGGCAATCGCCAAGGTCACCGATGCCGAGGTCTTCTCCCTTGTGCAGGTGCACTAAAAGGTATCGCTGCTCTAACAACGTAAGAGGCCGGGATGCGCAGCTGCTCTGCGCATCCCGGCCTCTGTTCGTTTCCGCTCGGCGTGCTAGCGATCCATGTCCTCCAGTCGGCCATGGCGCTCGTAGCGCGTGATGCACTCGGGGCGGTTGTCGTCGTCGACGAACACCACGCGCGGCGGGTTCGCATCGGCTTCCTCGGGGGTCATCAGGGCGTAGCACATGATGATCACCTTGTCGCCCACCGAGACGCAGCGAGCGGCGGCGCCGTTGAGGCAGATCATGCCGCTGCCGCGCTGGCCTGCGATGACATAGGTCTCGAAACGCTGGCCGTTGTTCACGTCGACAATCTGTACCTGCTCGTACTCGCGGATGCCCGCGGCATCCATCAGGTCCTCGTCGACGGTGATGCTGCCCACGTAGTCAAGCTCGGCCTGGACGACGGTGGCGCGGTGGATTTTGCCCTTCAGCATGTTGGAAAACACAGTGGTTGGTCCTTTCGTAGGTTTTGGAGATTGAAGTTATTCGCCGAAGATGAAGTTGTCGATGAGGCGCGTCTTGCCGATGTAGACGGCCATGGCCACCAGAACCGGGCCGTCGACGGTCTCAACGGGCTTGATGCCGTCCCACGACACCATCTCGACGTAGTCGATGCGCGCCAGGGGCTCGGCCTCGATAAGCTGCTTCATGGCATCCAGCACCGTGGCGGCGGAGCGCTCGCCGGCTTCCATCAGGCGCTGGCCCTCGGCCACGGCGCGCGAGAGAACGAGCGCGGCGGTGCGCTCTTCGGCGGACAGGTAGGTGTTGCGCGAGCTTTTCGCCAGGCCGTCCTCCTCGCGCACGATGGGGCAGCCCACAACCTGTACGTTCATGTTCAGGTCGCGCACCATGCGGCGGATGACGGCCAGCTGCTGGGCATCCTTCTGGCCGAAGTAGGCGCGGTCGGCCTGGGAGATGTTCATGAGCTTGTTAACTACGGTGCACACGCCGCGGAAGTGCGTCGGGCGCGTCTTGCCGCACAGCTCGGCGGTGATGCCCTCGACGTTGACGTAGGTGCACGCATCGGGGAAGTACAGGTCGGCGGGCTCGGGATGGAGCACCAGCGTGGCGCCGGCGCCCTCGATCAGGCGCTTGTCGGCCTCGAAATCGCGCGGGTAGGTTTCCAGGTCCTCGCCCGGGGCGAACTGGATGGGGTTGACGAACACGCTGACCATGACGCGGTCGTTCTCGGCGACGGCGCGCTTGATCAGGCTCTCGTGGCCCTCGTGCAGGTAGCCCATGGTGGGCACGAGGCCCACGGTCAGGCCCTGCGCCTTCCACTCGCTGATAACCTGTTTTGCCTGTTCAGGGGTGGTGGCAACGGTAAGCATTTTAGTAGGTTTCCTTTCGGGTCCGGTAAATCGTGAGGCGGCGGGGGTCGAGGTGCCATGGACGCAGCAGGTCTCGGCACCCCCGCACGCGGCTTATTGCATTGGGGTTCTGATCGGCTCGCGATGGATCCGGGCGCGCCGGCGTTCGAATCCATCGCGAGCCGATATGGTCGTGGGGCTGATGGGGCGGGCGCGGCAAGGTTGCCTCGGTTGCCCGCCCCATCAGCCCGTTATCGGCTAGTACAGCTTCTCGAGCACTTCGTCGTCGATCTTGAACGTGTGCTCGGCGGAGGGGAAGGAGCCCTCGCGCACCTCGTTGATGTAGCTGGCGAAGCCGTTGCGCATGGCCTCGCCCACGTTCGCGAAGCGCTTGACGAACTTCGGGCAGAAGTCGCTGAACATGCCCAGCATGTCCTGGTAGACGAGGATCTGGCCGTCGCAGCCGGCGCCGGCGCCGATGCCGATGGTGGGGACGCCTACTTCCTTGGTGACCAGGGCGGCAAGCTTGGCGGGCACGGCCTCGAGCACGATGGCGAACGCGCCGGCGGCCTCGAGCGCCTTCGCGTCGGAGATCAGCTTGCGGGCAGCGGCCTCGCTCTTGCCCTGCACCTTGAAGCCGCCGAACGCGTTGATGGACTGCGGCGTCAGGCCCAGGTGCCCCATGACGGGGATGCCGGCGGCCACAATGGCGGCAACCTGCGGGCATACCTCCTCGCCGCCCTCCAGCTTCACGCAGTTTGCGCGGCCTTCCTTGAGCAGGCGGCCGGCGTTGCGCACGGCGTCGGGCACGCTGACCTCGTAGGACAGAAACGGCATGTCGCAGACGATCAGGGCGTTCTTGGCGCCGCGGGCGACGGCGGCGCTGTGGTGGATCATGTCCTCAACGGTCACGGACAGGGTGTCCTCGTAACCGAGCACCACGTTGCCCAGCGAGTCGCCGATGAGGATGCCGTCGATGCCGGCCTCATCCTCGAGCTTTGCGGTGGAATAGTCGTAGGCCGTGAGCATGGCGAGCTTGCGGCCCTCGGCCTTGGCCTGGGCGAACGTTGCCACGGTGTTCTTCATGGGTTTCTCTCCTTCGCTTTACCTGCGGGTTTGTGCTGATTCCAGCAGATTCCTCATCGGAGCGTGATCACGCTTGGGGTGACGCCGCGCGGCCAGTTCGCAAACGAAAAGCGACAGCGTGGCGTAGGTTTCGCGCATCTGCCCGTCCAATGCGGCCAGATGCTTGCGCACCGTTTCGATGTCGTTGCGCTCGATGGGGCCGGACAGGGCGTTTTGCGGGCCTTTTTGCGCGATGGCGGCGCAATTGCCGGTGAACAGCGGGCCGGCTGCCTGTAGAGCTTGCTCGGGCGTGAACCCGCAGCCCTCCAGGATGCCCAGTCCCTCGGAGGCAAGGCCGCACACCAGATTGCTCAGGAACACCGCCGCGGCGTGGTAGCGCACCTTCGCGTCGGCCGCGATGGTGCAGTGCGGATTGCCCGCCGCATCCAGCAGCGCGCCCGCCGCATCGACCGCGGCCTGGTCGCCTTCAAGCGTGAAGAACATGCCGGCAAGGCGATCGGGCGCATCGGCGCTGGTCGGGACGTCGGGCACGGCGCACAGCGGGTGAACGCTTGCGCAGGCTGCCCCGGCTTTGCGGCATGCGTCGAGCTCGCTGGAGGCCAGCGCGCCGCTTGCGTGGCACACCAGTTTCCCGGAAAGGCCGCCTGCCGGCGTGTTCGCCGCGGCGTCGGCCAGCTGGCCGGCCGCTTCGGCGATGGCGCCATCGGGCACGGTTATGAAGATGAGGTCCGTGGAATCAAGAAGCGCTTGCAGCGAGGAAAAGGAAACGGAATGCGTGCACTGCGATGCCCAAAGCGCCGCCTTTTGCGTGCGGCTTGCATAGCCTGAGACCTTCGAACCGTGTTCGAACAGATGCGTTCCCAGGGCGAACCCGATTTTGCCGGCTCCCACGAACCCCACGCGCAAGCGCGCGTCACGTTCTGCGGGGCACGAACCAACCGATGCGGTCACGTCAGTGCCTTTCGTTTCTTTGCTGCGAGGCTGGATGCCTGGACTTGTTCCGGGTCACCCGCGCTCCTTTACGAGGGGGCAGTATACGCCGTGGCGAAGCGCCGATGCAAGCGTCGTGGGCATTCGATTCCGAATCCAAATGAAAGGCACGCAAACAGATGAAGTTGGACTATAGTTTGAGTTGTATTCAACCGAGAATAGCCTGCCGAAGGCGGGCTCTCGGTGCGAGCGAGCGGCGTGCGTTGCGCCTCGCCGCCATTCGGGGAGCCGAGTGGCGGGTTATGGATGCGCTGCGCGTCGCCTTTGCGCCGGGCATCAGGAAAGAGACCAGCTATGAGTAGTCAAGACCCGTAAGACAAGTTTTCT